>NZ_JAZQPU010000257.1:0-4560 GCF_045628745.1 Pedobacter sp. | reverse complement strand
CTTCGGAGTAGGCAGATCTACTGCACAACGTATATTGACGGAAGCAGGTATCGATTTAAACAAAAAAGTACAAGATTGGTCAGATGACGAGTTGTCTGCTATCCGTACAATTATCAACGACCAGATTAAAGTAGAAGGTGCTTTACGTTCTGAAGTTCAGTTGAACATTAAACGTTTAATGGATATCGGCTGTTACCGCGGATTGCGTCACAGAAAAGGATTGCCGGTACGTGGTCAACGTACTAAGAACAATTCTCGTACTCGTAAAGGCAAGAGAAAAACAGTTGCTAACAAGAAAAAAGCTACTAAATAGTATTAGTATCGACGTATAATTATGGCTAAAAGTAAAAAAGTAACCAAAAAGCGTATTGTTATTGTTGAGTCTGTAGGACAGGCACACATCAATGCTACTTTTAATAATATCATTGTTACCTTAACAAATAACAACGGTCAAACTATTTCATGGTCTTCAGCAGGTAAAATGGGTTTTAAGGGTTCTAAAAAGAACACTCCATATGCTGCAGGTCAAGCTGCATCTGATTGCGGTAAAGTAGCTTTCGACTTAGGTCTGCGTAAAGTAGAAGTGTTTGTTAAAGGTCCAGGTTCAGGCCGCGAATCTGCAATTAGAACATTGCAAGTAGCAGGTATTGAAGTAACCTCTATCAAAGATATTACCCCGCTTCCTCACAACGGTTGTCGCCCACCGAAAAAGAGAAGAGTTTAATTTATTAATTTTTAAAGCTAAGAGTCTGCAGTTTAAGGCTGCACGATACTTTAAAACAAAAAGAAATGGCAAGATATACAGGACCTAAATCCAAAATCGCGCGTAAATTCAGAGAGCCAATTTTCGGCCCTGACAAAGTATTAGACAGAAAAAACTATCCTCCTGGCCAGCATGGTGCCTCAAAAAGAAGAGGTAAGCAATCTGAGTACGCAGTTCAGTTAATGGAAAAACAAAAAGTTAAATACACTTACGGTGTATTAGAACGTCAATTCCGTAACTTATTTACAAAAGCGTCAGCCCGTCAAGGAATTACAGGTGATAATTTATTACAATTATTAGAAGCCCGTTTAGACAATACAGTATATAGATTGGGTATTGCAACAACACGTTCAGCTGCACGTCAGTTAGTTAGCCATAAACACGTAACAGTGAATGGTGAAGTGGTAAATATTCCTTCTTATCAATTAAAAGCTGGAGATGTAATTGCGGTTCGTGAGAAATCAAAAACCTTAGAGGCAATCACTAACTCTGTTGCAGGTAGAGTAATCAATAAATTCAATTGGTTAGACTGGAATGCTAATGAACTTACTGGTAAGTTCTTAGCTTATCCAAACCGCGACGAGATTCCGGAAAATATTAAAGAAAACCTTATAATAGAGTTATACTCTAAGTAATCTTTAAAAAATTAACTGCCTGTTTCAGGCAGTTAATTTTTTTTGCGTTACAAAAAATTAATAACGATCTAAAAACATTATAAATGGCAATTTTAGCATTTCAGAAACCCGATAAGGTCATCATGCAGAAATCAACAGATTTCGATGGTACATTTGAATTTCGTCCCTTAGAGCCCGGCTTCGGTGTAACAATTGGTAATGCCTTAAGAAGAATTTTACTTTCTTCACTTGAAGGTTTTGCCATCACTAGTATTCGTTTTTCTGGCGTATCCCATGAGTTTTCTACCATGAAAGGTGTTGTAGAAGACTTAACCGAAATCATTCTTAATTTAAAACAAGTTCGTTTTAAAAAAGTTGGTGATGTAGGTGATTCTGAAAAGATTTTCATCATCATAAATGGACAAGATCAATTTAAAGCCGGTGACGTTACTAAATTCTCAAGTAACTTCGAAGTCCTAAACCCAGATTTAGTTATCTGTAATATGGATAAAGCGGTTACTTTAGAGGTTGAATTAACAATCAATAAAGGACGTGGTTATGTTCCTGCAGAAGATAATAAAGTTAATGATGCCCTGGTTGGTGTGATCGCTATTGATTCGATCTATACGCCAATGAAGAATGTAAAATACACGATCGAAAACTATCGTGTTGAACAAAAAACAGATTACGAAAAGTTAATTTTAGATATTTCTACTGACGGATCAATTCATCCTGAAGAAGCTTTGAAAGAAGCTGCAAAAATCCTGATTCAACACTTTATGTTATTCTCTGATGAGAATCTTGTATTGGAGTCTCAGGCTAAAGAAGAAACTAAAGAAGTTGATGAGGAAATTTTACATATGCGTAAAATCCTTAAAACGGAATTAGTTGATTTAGATCTTTCAGTTCGTGCATTGAACTGCTTAAAAGCAGCTGATATCCGCACACTTGCTGATCTTGTTTCTTACGATGTAGCTGATATGTTAAAATTCAGAAACTTTGGTAAAAAGTCTTTAACTGAAATTCAGGAACTGGTTAAATCTAAAAGCTTGTCTTTTGGTATGAACCTTTCTAAATTCAAGTTAGACGAAGAATAATACAACAAATTATATATTGTTAATCGTGTGTAATTCCCTCAGATTAATTTCAAAGAGACGGTACACACTGAATAAAATCAAAAATGAGACACGGTAAAAAAGGAAACCACTTAGGCAGAACAGATTCACATCGTAGAGCGATGTTGGCTAACATGGCTTCATCACTAATTAAACACAAAAGAATCTCTACTACATTAGCTAAAGCTAAAGCTTTGCGTATGTATGTTGAGCCTTTATTGACTAAATCTAAAACTGATACTACACACTCTCGTCGTATTGTTTTTAGCTACTTACAAGATAAAGATACTGTTACTGAATTGTTCCGTGATGTTGCAGCTAAAATTGCTAACCGTCCGGGTGGTTATACCAGAATTATCAAATTAAACAATCGTTTAGGTGATAATGCTGAGATGGCTCTAATCGAGTTAGTAGACTACAACGAGGTTTATGGTAAAGAAGCTGAAGCAGCTGAGAAGAAAACTACTCGTCGTGGTAGAACTAAAGCTAAAAAAGCTGATGCTCCTGCAACCGAAGCTAAAGAAGAAGTTGTTGCTGAAGAAGCAGCTGCTGAAACACCTGCTAAAGACGAAGAAAGCAAAGAAGCTTAATCTTCCTCCATTCATAAAGCTTAAAAGGCCCTGTTGTTTATTCAGCAGGGCCTTTTGCTTAGTGCTTTTTTAACTAATTTTGTTCTTCATTTCTCCTATCATGACTTCATCTTCCTCCATAGCTCAATTTACTGCTGGCATCCAGGAATCTCTTGCAGACCGATCATTCATCAAAATCTCCCTTGGTAATTATAAGGGTACAGCTGCAGGTTTAAAAAATATATATGTACGCCTGGTCCAGATTAAAAGGGAAGAAAAACTTTCTTTTACCATCAGGTATAAAACCAGGGATGTGACCAAAAACTACGATCTTAAAGAGGGCATCATTTTTCTTGTTGAACAGCTCAATAATGGCTTCGCCATGAATACCCTGTTTACCTCCAGTATGGATTTGATTTTGGAAAGAAGGGGTAGTTCTGAATTTGTTTGTAGAAAAAAAGGCCCGTCGCTTGCTGCTCAAAGCTCAACTTCGCATAACAAGGAAAAAACGAGATTGCTTAGTGCAGCACCAGACAAAAAGTATTTGTTTGATTTGAAGATCACTGATGAAAGGGGGGAAGTGTTTAAAAATGCACAGGATAAATACAAACAGATCAACCAGTATATTGAACTGCTGAGTCCAATGTTGAATGATTTAAGTAAAGAGCAGGTTCAGCATGTGGTGGATATGGGATCGGGAAAAGGCTACCTTACTTTTGCTTTATATGATTACCTGCACCAGGTGCTGAAATGGGATACTAAGGTGACAGGTGTAGAATACCGTAAAGACCTTGTAGAACTGTGTAACGGGATTGCTGCCAATGCCAACTTTGAATCGTTAAATTTTGTGGAAGGTACTATTCAGGAATATGATGTGCCGCACATTGATTTATTGATTGCCTTACATGCTTGTGATACGGCAACAGATGATGCTATCTATAAAGGCATAAAGGCAGGCGCACAACTTATTGTGGTGGCACCTTGCTGTCATAAACAAATTAGAAAAGAGATTACCCATGGCAAGGCGCAAAACGAATTAGATTTCCTGTTGAAATATGGGATCTTTTTAGAGCGACAAGCCGAAATGGTGACAGATGGTATACGGGCTTTGATTTTGGAGTATTTCGGCTACAAAACTAAAGTGATGGAATTTATCTCTGATGTACATACGCCTAAAAATGTTTTAGTAGTAGGCGTTAAAAACGACAAGTTGAAAGTTGATCAACAGGCTGTGTTAAATAAAATCAGGGAAACCAAGGCATACTTTGGAATCAGCTATCACCACCTGGAGCGTTTATTAAGATTAGAACAGTAATTTCTGTCAACATGTCACATATCAGCAGACTGATTAAATACAATTTTGCCGATTGCGTCTAAAGATATGTCATTAACCTGCCAAACAGTATTTGGCACAACCCTTGTTTAACACGAGGTATAGAATAAAATATACATTAAAAGATATAATAAAATGGGAAAAATAATTGGTATAGACTTAGGAA
>NZ_JAZQPU010000256.1:0-3822 GCF_045628745.1 Pedobacter sp. | reverse complement strand
ATGTTCGAAGCAACTCGCTATACAGCCGAGGGGTTCGCACATGCATTTCGTGATCCCTCCAATCCACATGACAATATAGACGAATACTTCGATACGATTGCCAATTGGATTATCCATTAACAGCAGTTCTATCGTTTTCAGAGACATACAAACCGCTCTGCTGCGCAAAACAGAGCCATTATGACTAAAGCCTTTTCTGCATAGTCGCTTCACTGTACCCCGCGTTCATTTTACTTTACAAAACCAGGGGGATTCAGATCGAACACGAGCGCATAGAAAATAGCCGTCGATCACATAACCAACGGCGGCTTTCACGGCTCTGGGCTAGTGGATATGTTTCGGGAAGAATCTAGCTCCTTATTTCAATCCTAGTTCGTCTAAACGATTTAGAATTTTGTTGCATGTTGTGTACACTACAGAGCCCAGACCTAAAATAGGAGTAATTATTGGGTCGAAGCTTTCAAGGCCAAATCGTTCCCTTATTTCATGTAAAATTAATTGCTTTTCACTACCGGTTTTATGGTCAAAATGCCTTGACCCTAATTTATTCGCAACAAAACTTATGAGGTCTTTATAAGAATAATGACCGTAGTCAGTACATAGTATTGGTAAAGCTAAAAAATCGTTCCTATTAAAGCTCTGAACACCGCTATACTCTTTATGTGGGCAAATCATGGTCTTGTTCGGCGCTTCGGCAACCAATGGGTATCCATCATTATTGCTGTGATAGGTACTTCCAAGGAACATAACTTCGAATTTAATATTGCGATTACGTCTATTTCTTAGTTCAGGAATCTCTTGGAGTATAGCGCCCAGCAGTCCATTATTATCTGATAGCAGAAGGTCGCGAACCAATCCAGCAGCCTCGATAGCATCATATAATTCACCCCGCTTAATAGCGTCACCAAGCATCTTAGTTTTGTATTCAAATAATCCAATTAGTTCAGACTGATTTTTCATTTGTACCTCAAGTATCAATGAGGGGACGACGGGATTCGAACCCGCGTTGTCCTTACAGTCAGTAAGATGCTCAGCCACTAAGCCACGTCCCACCCGCAAGTATAACATTTGAGGTTAATAGGTATGCCTCAGGAAGTTTTATACTTAATTCATCGGCTTTTTCTTTGAATTGCCTATAGAAGTACTCTTGAACATAACTTTTGGATCGTATGTCTTATTTTTATGTTCTCGGGCTTTTTCTAATTCAGCTTCGGCAGGTTCGTATTTCGCAATCTCATTAATAAACGAACGATATTGCTCTAGAGTTTTAAATGATCGTGTATCTACACCTTTTATATGTGCTACGAAACAATCCACATGAGCGAGTAAATTTATGCATTTAATGCGTAGAATCGTGTTGGCATCCAGCTGTTGATCCATTCCCATTTTAATAGTTTGATTGTCTGAAGCAATCACGCTCATGGCTAGCTGCTCTTTTTTGAGCAAAGATGTATGTATGGTACTAAATAAGACTTTATAAAATTCGGCAAAATCATTAACATTTTTATTTTGCAGTTCTATCTCTTGGCACAAGTTGCCCCATAGGATAACAATCTTACCATTTAATATTTGCTGCGCAATATTAGGATCTGGTTTTGGATAATCGAATGGTGTATTTAACTGCATCAAAGCTAAATTTTTTTCACCATCTTTTTTCACCAAACCTTGTTTTATATTTGTCACATATTCGTTATTCGCTTCACACTTCATCATGAGGTCGGTCAATGTAAGTTCGGCCGATTGAAGCCCTTTTGCGTTTTCTTGAATCAATGCTCGATTCAGACGCAATTTATGAATATCTTCTTGTTTATTTCGCTCTCGATTACCAATAAAAAATGCAGTTAAAGTACCTACCGATGCTCCCAATACCGCGCCAAAAATTGAACCATAGACTTGTTTTTCAGTATCGGTAAAGGTTATACCTGGAATTAAATCAATCATATCGTAAGTTTATACCAGCTACTTTCAAATAAATAGATACCAACTTGATTCCAAGATTCCAAGATTTATTCTTGGAATCAAATAAAACATTATATAATAGCGTTTCCATTATCACATGGAGGCATAGCGGTAAAGCCTTTTCCGCTCATTCACAAAAGAAAATACTGGCGTGCTTTCTTTTGCTTCAATCGCTACACCGAACCCCGCGATTGTTTTGCCTCAGCAAAACCGGGGGCTCGAACCACAATCTCAGACTAAGAAAATAACCTTAGATCAAAAGACCTAAGGTTATTTTCATGGCTGGGATGGAGGGATTCGAACCCCCGAATGCTGGAACCAGAACCCAGTGCCTTACCACTTGGCGACATCCCATCAGCATTACAAATTGTACCACTGATTATTTAATTGCTCAAGTAGGTAGTTCAGATACGGGATCTTCCTTCATCGGGCTGGACGAGACGGGGTTGTCGCTGGCAGTTGGCGTACCGAACTGATCGCGCAGTTCGAACAAAAAGTACCCCCCAATTACTGCTAGCAACAGCCCGACAATCAGGCCCGGAATGTTCACGCTAATAATATCACCCACGATAATTAGCACTGTGTTAATCACTAACACAAGAAACAATAAATCCCAGCCACGCTTGAGTAGTTTACGTAGCGGAGAGATCGCTAACGCTAGCAGCACCGTCTGTATGATCAGTTCAAGTAGTGACAGGATGGTAAGTACGATAAAAACCCCACTCACGGCCGCACCTATCGTTGAATCATACGGAACGTCGACAGCAACCAGACCCATATTAACACCCAGTAGTGCGACTGCAAGCAGCCCGAACACGCCAATCACACCCAGTACACTAAAAATAACTGCGACCAGCACTATCCACCAGGCATTTTGTGCCAGCCATGTACGAAACCCCACCGGAAAATGCGGGAGTTTATCATATTGTACGGCAAGCGCCGTTTCGAGTTTATGAAGTACGTCCATATCACCTCCTTTGTTACCAAAATCTCGTCGTCTAGCGAGAGGAATAACGTCTACTTTGTCGCGCGCGCAGGTCGTGTCAGTGTTGGCCACATACCCCAGCTTGCCCACCCGGCAAGCCCGACTAGTAGTACCGCGAAAGCGACGCTCCACCAGCCAAAAGGAACTGTTACGGTAGTACCCAGGAACCCAGAGTCACCGACCGCATTTACTGTCATATATACTCCGACCATCATATACAGCCATAACGTCGCTGCTACCCAGCCTAGCACCATACTCGTCACTCGCATCAGCGGACTAACATACATCCGCAGCAGGAATGGCAGCGCAAAGACCTGCGCTATCACCAGCACGCTGACCAGTATCGTTGCCTGTGATTCGCCACCACCCAGACCAAAACTTTCGACTAACGGAATCATTTCTTCAAATTTAAATAGCTGCGCGACAACCATCACGGTTAATAGCCCAGCGAGTAGCAGCGCCCCGTACTGCACGGCTGGTGTTTTCGGCTTTGGCGGAACAGTAGGTTCGGCTAATTTCGTCATATAACTAGTATACTCTATTCGATCGACCGTTTAGCAGTTGGTTCACGGCGAGGCGCCACTGGAGCGGGTTGCTTCCAACTTGCCCCCAGAACGGCGATAAAGCCAGTCACTACCAGCAGAATACTTAGTCCATACCCTAGCCATGGCGCATTAATAAGTGTCAGATCACTCAGTAACATAAATAGCCCTGCTCCGAGTAAAATGACTCCTACCGTCGGCGTCGAGCTGCCGATTGCCACCCCTACAAGTATTGTCAATGTCGCTAACCAAAACTCTGCCTCCTCTCTGTTAAATAAGCTAAAAAACAACGCAACGCCCGTCACGATGAGTACACTACCAACAGTTATTCTTGTT
>NZ_JAZQPU010000255.1:0-4112 GCF_045628745.1 Pedobacter sp. | reverse complement strand
CAAGAAAATTCACCTCCGAAAAGCTCATAGAAGGCGTCATGATCCTTTGCAGCCTGGTTTCTGTATTAACTACCATAGGCATCATCCTCGTTCTTTCTATAGATACCTTTAAATTCTTTGGCGAGGTATCCTTCATTGATTTTTTAACCGATAAACAATGGACACCCCTTTTTGAAGACAAACATTTCGGTATCATGTCACTGCTTTCAGGCACCCTGCTCACCACTATTATTGCCATTTTTGTAGCCGTGCCCGTAGGGGTTTCTATCGCTGTATTTTTAAATGAGTATGCATCTAAAAAGTTCACTTCCATCGTTAAACCGCTGCTTGAAGTGCTGGCAGCCATCCCTACCGTTGTTTATGGCTTTTTTGCCTTACAGTTTGTAACACCTCTACTGCAAAAAGTGATCCCGGGATTATCGGGCTTTAATGCTTTGTCGCCGGGTTTGGTCATGGGCATTATGATCATCCCCTACATTACATCCTTGAGTGAAGATGCCTTGCGTGCTGTACCTAAATCTTTGCGCGAAGCCTCTTATGGACTAGGTGCCAACCGTTTTCAAACCGCTTTTAAAGTGATGGTGCCCGCTGCGAATTCCGGAATTGTGGTGTCTATTATCCTGGCAATTTCCAGGGCACTGGGTGAAACCATGATTGTAGCCATCGCCGCAGGTCAGCAGCCAAAATTAACTTTCAACCCCCTGGAGGCTGTAGAAACTATTACAACTTACATTGTGCAGGTTAGTATGGGCGATGTACCTCAGGATTCTATGGAGTATAGAACCATTTTTGCCGCCGGTATTACCCTTTTTGTATTCACCTTCCTGCTCAACAATCTCAGCTTCTGGATCAGGAAAAAATATCAACAGCGTTATGAGTAGAAGACATTTCATCAGTCCTAAAATACAGGATACTTTATTCAAATACTTCGCTGTATTTTGTACAGCATTTGCCTTGCTTACCCTGTTGGTGCTCTTGATAGACATCACCATTAAAGGGGTACAACGCATTGACTGGGCCTTTTTCACCAATTTACCATCCAGGCATCCTGAGCAGTCAGGCATCTATACGGCCCTTGCCGGAATGGTCAGCTTATTGGTATTAACCCTACTCATTGCCCTCCCTATCGGCATTTTATCAGGCATTTACCTGCAGGAATATGGTAAAAGAAACCGCCTGGCAAAGTTTATAGAAATCAACATTTCCAACCTGGCAGGGGTTCCTTCCGTAATTTATGGTATATTGGGTTTACAATTATTTGTGCGGACTGCAGGCTTAGGGAACAGTATTCTTTCTGGTGCGTTGACCTTGAGTTTACTGATTATGCCGGTCATTATTGTTTCCACCAGGGAAGCCATCAAAGCTGTACCAGATTCATTGAGGGAGGCTGCTTATGGACTTGGCGCCACCAAATGGCAAACCATCCGAAGGGTGGTGCTGCCAGCATCATTTGGGGGTATCCTTACCGGCATTATCCTTTCTATTTCACGTGCCATTGGTGAAACTGCCCCTTTAATTGTTGTTGGCGCTTTAGCTTATGTGCCTTTTATACCCGAGGGACCGATGGATCAGTACACTTCGCTGCCCATCCAAATTTTTAACTGGACCTCCAGGCCACAACAAGGCTTTGTTACAAATGCCGCCGCAGGTATAATTGTATTGTTATTATTTACCTTTATACTGAATGGTGCGGCAATATATTTAAGAAACCGATGGTACAAAAAAACAGCAATCTAATGATAGACAGCTATGGAACCTATAAATTAAGAGCGAAAGACCTGAATTTGTTTTACGGACAAAAGCAGGCCCTGAAAAATATTTCTATCAATATCAAGGCCAATACCGTTACCGCCTTTATTGGTCCTTCGGGTTGCGGAAAATCTACTTTTCTACGGTGTTTTAACCGCATGAACGACCTCATTGAAAACGTAACCATCAAGGGCGAAGTGATGATTGATGACGTAGACATCTACAAAAACATGGTTGATGTTTACGAATACCGCAAAAAAATAGGCATGGTTTTCCAGAAGCCCAACCCTTTTCCGAAGAGCATTTTCGAGAACGTGGCCTTCGGCCTGCGCATCAATGGAGAGCGCTCAAAAACGGTGCTCAATGAAGCCGTTGAAAACTCACTCCGCAAAGCTGCCCTCTGGGATGAAGTAAAAGACAACCTTAATAAATCTGCCCTGGCTTTGTCGGGAGGCCAGCAACAGCGCTTGTGCATTGCAAGGGCCATTGCCGTTAAACCTTCGGTTTTATTGATGGACGAGCCCGCTTCTGCCTTAGATCCTATTTCTACAGCGAAGATTGAGGAACTGATTTACCAGCTTAAAGACCAGTTTACCATTGTTATTGTTACCCATAACATGCAGCAAGCCGCAAGGGTGAGCGATAAAACCGCTTTCTTTTATATGGGCGAGCTGATAGAATTCGACCATACGGATAAGATCTTTACAAACCCCACAAAAGACGCTACACAGAACTACATTACCGGCAGGTTTGGATAGTTTTTTGTTAAATATTAAATAAAATATAATGACGCACTTAGAGAATGAATTAAAAAAATTAAAGGGTGATACCATTGAAATGTGGAAGCTTGTGCTTACACAGCTTAACAAGGCATTTCACTCTTTAAAGACCTTCGATAAAGATTTTTCAAGGGAAGTGATTTCCGGAGAAAAAAGAGTCAATGCTATGGAACTGCAGATTGATAGGGACTGTGAGAATATTTTCGCCCTCTATAACCCTGTTGCGGTTGACCTCAGGTTAGTGCTGGCGACTTTAAAAATCAACAATAACCTGGAACGCATTGGTGATATTGCCGAGGGCATTGCCAAGTTCATCATCATTGAAAGAGAAGCATTCGACCAGGAGCTGATGAAGAAAACGCATTTCCTGGAGATGTTCCAGGCGGCTATCGACATTGTAAACGATGTATTGATTTCCTTTGAAAACGATGATACGAAGATGGCCAGAAGCATTTTTGAGAAAGACGAAATGCTTGATGATATCAATATAGAAGCCAATCAAAATGTTTCTGCGTACATTAAAGACCACCTGGATAAAACAGAGCAGGCTTTAAATATACTTTCCATCATTCGTAAGTTAGAAAGAGTAGGAGATCAAAGTAAAAACATTGCCGAAGAAATTATCTTTTACCTGGAAGCAAAAGTGCTTAAGCATAAATAATAACGGTGGGTATGATTACTTTCTATTGGGCACAGTCCAATAGTGTACGGTGGCACCCTCAATCATTTCTGTGCGGTCAGGTTTCCAATCGCCCATGTCAAAGGCATGTGACACAATTCTGGTACCCGGTTTAAGGGCCAGAATTTTTGGCCTGAGCTTCATGTTTACGTCTGGCAAAAGGTACAGCGTGATGACTGTAGCCTTGCTTAAATCAGTTTCAAAAAGATTGGCTTGTACAAATTTAACTTTGTCACTTACCCCGGCACTCACCGCATTGGCTTTTGCTTCGGCAATTCTATCCGGATCAATATCGAAACCCATGCCAGTTGCGCCATAATCCCTGGCGGCAGTAACCACAATACGACCATCGCCACAACCAAGGTCGTATAAAACGTCGCCTTTTTTAACGTTCGCTAATTTTAGCATCCCGTCAACAACCGCCTGCCGTGTAGGCACATAAGGTACATCCAGCACTGGCTTTTGCTGTGCCCGAACAAGTGCAATGCTGCAGACAGCTAAAAACATTACACTGATAAAGATTTTTACTGATTTCATGTTCTTTTCATTTAAGGTGAAGGAAGTTCTGTTTATTTATTTACAAGGATGGTATCTGTAGGTTTAAGGCTTAAATGGTGCTTTTTTCTTTCTACTATCAAAAGAATAACAAAGCCAATGAGCAACACGCCAACCCCCACCAGTGCCCCAATGCCAGTATACATTAAGCTTGAATACAATAAATAAGCACTGCTGAGGCAAAAGATAAAGGGTATAACCGGATATAAGGGTACCTTAAAAGGCCGGGGCCTTAAAGGTTCTTTTTTACGCAAAACAAATAAGGCAATGCCTACCAGCAAAAAAAATAACCAAAAAATAGGTGCTGTATATTCAATGATGGTTTGAAAACCTGTACGGGTCAATAAACC
>NZ_JAZQPU010000254.1:0-8194 GCF_045628745.1 Pedobacter sp. | reverse complement strand
TATGCTTTGTGAGCATCATTGACTGCTGGTTGAGGATCAAAAACGACTTCCTGATCAGCACCTATTTTTACCACTAACTTTCTGTCGTCTTCTATTTTCAGTTTAAAAGTTGTACCATTAACAGGCGTTGTAAAATTTGTGGAACCACTCTCTAAAGGAATAAGATAATCATAACCTTTAATGCCTATTGTTTTTTCTTCTTTGCTGATGAGCGAAACATAAGTGCTCCGTCTATAACTATCTTTTTCCTTAACTTTTAAAATAGCAAAAGCTGTATCTACCAAACGTTGTTCCTGCAGGTAGCTCATGCTGTTGATGGATTTTGTCTGTTTTAAAATGGCTTCATTGATGTGATCGAGGTTTGTGGTGGTAAAGGGCTGCAAAGAAGTTAAGCCATGGTTCAGCACCAGGTATCTAATAATAGCAGGTTTCTCCCTTTGCGCCACAGGCGTAGTCAATTTCATCATTTTGCGCAGCCTTTGCGTTTGTGAATATCGGGAAATCGAAAATGCACTTTGAGGACCATAAGCGGCCAGTAAAGCCAAAACACATAAACTGATGGGGATGATTTTGATATTGTCTTTTTTGCTGATGAGGAAATAGGCCGTGATGATGGACAACCACAAGGCCAGGATCACCAGGATATAACGGGATTCTGTAATACCGTAAACACCTACTCTTCTCCACACGGCAAGCAGCAAGAGTACCACCAAAGGAATCATCATGATGTAAAACCAGCGGGAAAATAGCCTGATCCAACCATTACCCTGTTGTTCTTTGATCGGGAAAATCAGCAGCAAAGAAAGAACGCCAAAAACAGCATAGCCTAGAATGAGCGTAGACACCATGCCTTTAGGCAGCTGCCAGTCGATCATGATTTTTACTTCATAAACCAGTAAAATCAAGAGGTAAATACTGAGTAAAGGGATCAGCACATATTGGGTGAACACTTTTAAGCCTTTAGGATAAGGTTGTGGTGCTTCGTTGAGTACTTTAAAATCGGCTGGAATCCCGGCAAGAAAAAACAGGGTATTAAAGCCGATGCCCACTACCGTTAACATGTATAAATATATTTTTGAATCAATCTTTACATTAAAGAGCCCATGAATGGCCATTAGGGCAATACCCAGACCAGTATACAGCACAAAAGAATAAAGCCCGGAAGTGAGAATCCGGATGAAAAGCACTTTATTGTATTCCCAGAAGCCCAGTAAATTACCTCGTTTGATGAAAGGCGCAAAGGCCACCAGCAGGTGAAAGGCAAAAACCAGTAAGGCTACCCTATAACGGTCGGCTATATAAACATCAGGATTTAGGGTGAAATATAATACTGTACATAGCAAGATACAGAATAACCGCAGCGCCCACTTTTGAAGCGAGGTTAAATGATTGACTTCAGCAAACAGGTCTGCAGCAAGGAGTAAAACTAGGCCAAGGTTACACTGCAAGAGCAATTCCAGCAATTGTACCTGCTGTTCAGAATTACTTTTTACGTCGATGAGCGTAAATGAAACCAGACAAGCAAGCAGGGTGACCAGCACCTGTAGGGGAAAACGAAAGACTACTTTTTTAATTTCATCCCCTAAGGATGCAAGAGAGGGTAATTTCATTTGCAGCGGTTAAGCATTAAATGTAAACAAATGATTTAATTGACCAATAATTTATAACCCTTGCCATGCACATTTAAGATTTCCACCTTAGGATCTTCCCGCAGGTATTTACGCAGCTTACTTAAAAACACATCCATGCTTCTGCCGTTGAAATAATTATCGTCATGCCAGATGTTTAACAAAGCTTCTTCTCTGGTGAGCACGGAATTTTTCTTTAAACACAGCAGCTGTAAGAGCTCTGCTTCTTTTGTAGAAAGCTTTTGCTGCTGGCCATTGATCCAGATCAGCTGTGTGGTATAATCAAACAGGTAATCGCCAATATGAAATTGAGTTTGTACAGGTTCTTTACTTTCAGGTTCTTTAGCTGCAGACACGCGTTTCAACAAGGCGTTAATGCGGAGCAAAAGTTCTTCAATGCGGAAGGGCTTGGTAATGTAATCATCGCCTCCAAGGTCATAGGCAGAAGATTTATCTTCCATCATGGCTTTTGCCGTTGCAAAAATGATGGGCACCTGCTCATTAGCCTTCCTGATTTCTTTACCCAGGGTAAAGCCATCTTTTTTAGGCATCATCACATCTAAAATACAAAGGTCAAAATGTTGCTTGTTAAAGGCACGGATGCCCTCTTCACCATCAACACATAAAACAACATCGAATTTACCCTTTAACTGCAGGTAGTCCTGTAGCAGTAAACCAAGGTTAGGATCATCTTCAACCAATAATATTCTTTTCATCAGTATTTAATTTTTTATAGGTAATGAGCACTAGTGATTATTTGAGCAGCTTCTAAAAGATCACTAGCGTAGCGGCAAGGTAATCTCAAATAAGGTCCCCTTGTCTTTTTCACTGCGCACCTTGATACTGCCCTTCATCTGTGTAACGATATCACGCACATAATTTAAGCCTAGTCCAAAGCCTTTAACATCATGCAGGTTTCCTGTAGGCACCCTGTAAAACTGGTCAAAAATACGCTTTGTGTGGTCCTTTTCCATACCAATACCTTCATCAGCGACATCAATAATTAAGCTTCTATTGGAATTTCTTGTGGTAATGGTAATACGAGGAGGTTCGTTACTGTATTTATTGGCATTATCTATTAAGTTATAAATAATATTGGAAAGATGCAACTCATCGCCCTCAACTGTAGAATTTTCTGCATCAAGGTGTAAATTTAATATTGCCGCTCTTTTCTGCAGCTGCAAGCTCATGCTGTCTGTAACGGCCACAATAAGGTCGTTTACCTCCACGGCTTCCTTCTCCAGGTGTAATTCTTTTTTATCTAAACGTGCAATACTCAACACCCGCTCAATATGATTGCCCAAGCGCAGGTTTTCATCATAAATGATACCTGCTAAGCGCTTGATTCTGCTTTTATCTTCCGTAATCTCTGGATCTTTTAAGGCTTCACTGGCAATCATGATCGTGGCCACGGGTGTTTTAAACTCATGGGTCATGTTGTTGATAAAGTCTGTTTTCATTTCCGAGATTTTCTTCTGCCTCAGAATGGTGTACAAGGTATAAGAAAATATAAAAATCAAGACCAGCAGTAAACCTCCTGAAGAGGCCAGTGTAGCGCCCATGGTATTAAAAATAGCGGCATTCTTACTGGGGAAGTTGATAAACAAAATACCGGGATCACGCTTGATGTCATTACTGAATAAGGTAGTCTGAAAAGTGTTGGAAGGAGAGACATCAAGTCCCTGACTAGATACTTTTTGAAAAATCACAGAATCCCGCTGGGCCAGTTTGACCCAGAAATTATAAGGCAATTCAATATTTTTATTGAGCAGTTCTTTTTTGATCAACGTATCCAGCACTGCTTTAGACACTCTTTTGGTGATGGGCACATTTTCCTGCTCCATTTCTTTTGCGGCCTCTTCAACGAGGTTAAAATTGTCAGAATTGAAGATATCCACCGTATCTGTTTGGAGCCTTTTCAAATCCTGGCGGTAACGCCGCTCGGCAAGGGCATCTTCATTTTTAAATTTGGCTTCTAATATACCATCAACAGTAGCCAGGGATACTTTTAACGGCTGACCGTCAATACGACTATAAGCAAGGTACCTGATGCTGTCTGGCAGTTTCTCTGGTTTGGTACTGAAGGTTTTGTTAGATCTCAGGCGAAAGGTTTTGCGCACATTGCCGCCAACTACATGCAGCTCTTCATCTAAACCCACATTGACATCCACATCTAAAGGTGTAGTAGACTGGTTACTTAAGGCATAATATTCTGCCTCCGTAATGATGGTAGGGTTGTAAAACTTCACCCTGATCATGCTGTCCTGGAAATTCAGGTCATCAATAATGATCTCCTGCTGCTTGAGTTTTCTTTGTCGCTCCTCTTCCTTATGTTTCTCTGCCAGTTGCAGCATAGATTTTTCTTTGTCGCGCTGCTCCTTTTCGCGTTTCAGTCGCCACTCAAAATCTTTCCTGCTGATATGTGTTGCGGCATTTCGGCGCTGCACCTTGTTGACCACTGCATTTAAGGCCTGGTTTACATTCTGCTCGAAAAGTTTAGAATTAAGCTGATAAGCCTGCCTGATATAATATAACTGCATCACCACTACTCCTAACAGGGCAACAGTCATTAATGCAGTAATCAGCCAAAAGCTTGTTTTTTTCATTGGTTGTTAATTGTGCTTTTAGGGTTAAAGCCTTCGCATTGCTGGCGTTAACCTTAAAAGCATTGATACTTCGTATTTGCTTAATAAGGTATCCAAAATTAAGGAAGCATTGTTAAAACGACTTCATTTTAACACTTTTTAACGTAAAAATGAGACAAGGCATTGTAAGTTAAGCAGATAATACCTTTACAGCAGAAAAAAAATAAGGCATAAAAAAAGTGCCGGAAGCTACTCCCGGCACTAATAGTTCAAAACTTGTTTTCTTAAAAAAGATCTTTAAAACGGCAAATCATCTTCATCGCCGGGTGCACTGTTTAGGTCTACAGGCGGAGCGTATTCTGGAGTTGAGCCAGCAGCGTTATTTAACGCATTGATGCGCCAAACTACTAAACTGTTAAAATAAGATACTTTACCGGTTTTATCCGTCCACGGGCGACCACGTAAATTAAACGCAACCTCTACATTGTCACCCACTTTTAAACTATCAAATAAACCAGTTTTATCTTGCAAAGCTTCAAACCTGATATATTCTGGATATGTAGGGTTTTCAGCATACTCTATAATTAGATCACGTTTTTTAAAAGTCTCACTCACCTGTTGTAATGCACCGATTTCATGCACTTTTCCTTTTAATTCCATAACAAATACTCTTATATTATACTTTCAAGTTCAAATCTCTATATTTTTATTGATAACTTCGCACAATATATGATGCAAGTTTTCCACACAAAAAATAAGGTTATCATAACCTGCAACAAAAGGCTCTCTCCCTACCTGGTAGATGAGGTTAAAGAATTGGGTTACACTATAGTAAGGGATTTCCCGACAGGTGTAGAGTTAAACATTACCTTAACGGAATGTATAAAACTAAATTTGAACCTGCGTTGCGCAAGCCAGATTTTATACTGCATCAGCAGCTTTAAAGCCAACAATCCTGAAGAGCTTTACCGCGAGGTGGCAGATATTGAATGGGAAGAGCTGATTGACTTTGCCGGTTATTTTTCGGTAACGTCTAATGTGGATAATCCTACCATCACCACGCCATTATTTGCTAATTTAAAGGTTAAAGATGCTATTGTTGACCGCATCAAAGCGAAAAAAGACATTCGCCCAAATACAGGTTCTGATGGCAATAAAACCGTTATTCACCTTTATTGGAAAGACAGTGAAGCGGATATCTTTATTGACACATCTGGCGAAACCTTGGCTAAACACGGTTATCGTAAAATTCCAGGAAAAGCACCGATGTTGGAAGCTTTGGCAGCAAGTACCATCTTAAGTACTACATGGGACCAAAAATCACCTTTCGTTAACCCGATGTGTGGTTCTGGAACTTTAGCCATTGAGGCAGCACTGATTGCCACTAACCGCCGTCCGGGTTTATTCAGAATGAATTACGGTTTTATGCATGTTTTGGGTTACGACGAAGAAGTTTTCTTTGCCGAGCGCAGGATCTTGAAAGAACAGGTAATTAAAAATGTAGACCTGACCATCATTGCAACGGATATTTCTGAAGATGCTGTTGAAGTGAGTCGCCGCAATGCGAAGACTGCTGGTGTTGATACCTTGATTACTTTTGAAGTTTGCGATTTTGCAGATACCCCTGTTCCTGAAGGTGGCCGTGGCGTTGTTGTTTTCAACCCTGAATATGGCGAACGTTTAGGTGAGCATTCTAAATTAGAGTTAACCTACAAACGCATTGGTGATTTCCTTAAACAAAGTTGTAAAGGTTATACTGGTTACATTTTTACCGGAAACCCAGACCTTGCTAAGAAAATAGGCCTTAAAGCATCACGTAAAATTGAATTCTATAACGGTAAATTAGATTGCCGCATGATGGAATATGAATTGTATGATGGTACACGCCGAGCGGAAGAAGAAAGACCAACACCAAAACCAGTACAAGAATAATAAATAGATATGGAGCAGATCATCATCAGCAAAACTATTGATTTTGTGAAGGAAACTTTAGCAGGTGCTGAAGCCGGTCACGACTGGTTTCACATTGAAAGGGTTTTTAAAACAGCAAAACACATCAATAGCCTTGAAAAGGGCGATATGCTGGTGGTGGCCTTGGCTGCCTTGTTACATGATATTGCCGACAGCAAGTTTAATGGCGGTGATGAAGAAATTGGCCCCCGCATAGCAGGAGATTTTCTGCAAAGCCTGGGTCTTGAACCTGCCATCATTGCTCATGTACAGCAAATTATAAGAAACTTAAGCTTTAAAGCCAGTTTAGGGGAAATTACTTTTGCTTCTAAAGAGCTAGACATTGTGCAGGATGCCGATCGTCTGGATGCCATTGGTGCTATAGGCATTGCCCGTGCCTTTACTTATGGAGGCTTTAAAAACCGGGTGCTTTACGATCCTGAAATTAAACCGCAGCAGTACGCAGATAAGGAAGCTTATAAGAATACGGTAGCCCCTACCGTTAATCATTTTTATGAAAAGCTGCTCCTGTTAAAAGACCTGATGAAAACCGATACCGGTAAGCAACTAGCGGCCAACAGGCATGAATTTATGCTGAGCTACCTGCAACAGTTTTTTGCAGAGTGGGAAGGCATACAATAAACTACCTCACAAAGGTAATGTAATCCGTATTCACGGGCTCTAAACCATTTCTTCTCATCTGCTGGGCAATTTGCGCTCTATGGTATATGCCATGGTTAAAGATATGGAGCAAAATATCCTGTACCTTGGTTTGATATGACATCCCCTTACTATTGGTATAGCTGATCACCTGATCGAGCATGCTTCCATCCACAACGATTTCTTTTAAAGCTGCCGATGACTGCTGGTGCATTTCATTGCAAGTAACTAAAGAATGCTCCTGCCATGTGGTTAGCGTAGGCTTTACACCCTGAATTCTATTCAGCCAAATCACTTGCGCATTCACCAGGTGACTTAACATCCGCAGGTAAGGAAAACGAACAAAGGTATCTTCCTGTGCTAATTTGTTGAAGAGAATATTGTTAGCCCAATCGTTGTAATGACATAATTTGATTAATGAATCTTCCATATCGAGAGGTTTAGTATAGAAATAATTTATACATGCATGTTTTTCAATGTTGAAGGTATAATTTATTTTTCTCATAAACCACCACAATAAAATACTAATATTCATAGTTTATATTGCTATATTCGTTAGTATTTTAAAGACTATGTTTGACCGGATTAGTGAAAAATTAAATATTCTTTCTGATGCTGCAAAGTATGACGTTTCCTGCTCTTCCAGCGGAAGCAAAAGAACCAACCACAATAAAGGATTAGGGAATGGCCACATGTCTGGCATCTGCCATACCTATACCGAAGATGGCCGTTGTGTATCGCTGTTAAAAATAATGGTTTGAGCGTAAGCCCGGAAAAATCATCCTGAAAACGAAGAAGCTTTACCAGCCTGATGTTTTTACCGCTCATTTTCCAGTAATCAATGATACGCAAAAAGCCGACAGGGTATGGAAAGCTTTACAAAAGAAACTAGACATGGGCTGGATGAGGCGCTATTATTGTTGTTACCTTTCGGAACAGCCTGAAGCTTACAGTCATCTTTTTGAGCTGACCTGCATGCTATTCAAGGGCCCAGCGGGGGCTGAAAATAACTATGGCGATCCATCTGTATTAGCAGTAACACAATGGGCTAAAAAAGTAGAAAGAGAGAAACACCGCATGGAGGCTTTTATTCGCTTTCAGCAAACGGCTGATGGTTATTTTTACTGCGGTATAGACCCTGACTTTAATGTTTTGCCCTTAATTATGGGGCATTTTAAAACGCGTTATGCAGATCAGCGCTGGATTATTTACGACCTTAAAAGAAATTACGGCTTACATTATGACTTAGAACAGGTTGAAGAGATTCATGTATCAGCAGAAGACTTCCATCGTTTTAAAAAGCCAGCAGCAGCAAACTTACTATCGGAGCAGGAACTTCATTATGGCAATCTTTGGAAAGACTATTTTAAA
>NZ_JAZQPU010000253.1:0-2025 GCF_045628745.1 Pedobacter sp. | reverse complement strand
GCAAATATCTGCTGCCGTTTTTCCTGACTCATGTTCTTTGATCGCTGCTACGATCTGCGATTCACTAATTTTTGACTTCTTCATCTTGCTGCTTTAAAGTTACGAATTTTCGCCTTTTGTGCAGTCCGATTTTTAGGAGGGGTTACACGTTCTTTCGATCTGTTCTACCAATATTCGAGGTCATGCTGTTCATCGTAGCCTTCTCAGTACATGCGCTATTTTTATATTCGGGGTTCGAGAGCAGCGTTAGGCTATAAAATTATATTCTTACCCTCTATTCGAATTTCTTGATTTTCATCAGCGATTTTAGCCTTACTCAAATAAATACTTATGTGTTGTAATTGAACTGTGGATAGCTTGAGCAAAAGTTCTTAAGATTAGAAAACATATTTCCACACAGTCCTTGTTTAAACATATAGGCTAGTAACTACATCAATAGAAATGCGGTGTCAATTCAATCAAGGATGTATTGCTTTAGCTGCAGCTGACTTTAGATACCTGCTAAATTTATCAGACACTGATGCTGGCTTAAATTTGATATTTTTAGGCAGATCGTTAAAAAGCACGCTGTACCAAATCAAACTACCTAAATATTTACCTGCATCATTGGCATGATTGGGGTCAAAGTGTAATTCTTTTTGATTCCAGAAATAACCAACATTTATTGAGTGACTTTGATCGGGAAGGTTTGGTGGAACCGGGTGTTCAAAATTAAAATTAGCATCCTGTTTATAGCCATATTTTTTATCATTCGCAACGAGTTCAAAAGCATCGCCCACCGGTAAGATTTTTAAATCAAGTTGTTTTGCCAGTTTGTGGTAAGCTTCACGAGACTTTTGAAACATTTCGTGTTGATCCTTTGCAAATACGTCTTTGCCTATCTTACCAAATTTTTTCGCATCAGCACGATAAGCCCATGTTTGATGAATAACAATCTGAGCATTAGGCTGCAACTTTTTTACATATTCAACCAATTTTTTAGCATAAGGCAAATAGCTTGATGAATCGCCAGATAGATAAGAGTACTGCTGAATGGCTATCACATCCCAGGTATCCCCAGATAAAAGCATATTTAATGATTTCCCATTGTAAGGCTTTCCTTTTGGATCATCTGGATTAGCTTCATATTTTTCTGCATAACCCCAATGTTGTTGTAATGAATGTCCGCCTAGTTCTGCCCTGCCGATTACTAAAGTTTTCCCTTTTTCTTTGGCTATTTGTGGCAGAAAGGTACTTGCATTTTGAGAAAAGCTATTTCCTATGATAAACAACTTTAAAGCATTACCATCATTCTGTCCGAAAACATTTATGCTAAAAATCAGCAATAGACCGAATAAAATATACGTTCGTTTAAGAACCAACATATCAATTTTCATCATACTTTATTAAATTTAGACGTTTTTCATATATTGCTGTATTTTCAACTCCAGATAACAAAGCACCAATGTCATAAACTTCTGTGCTGTTGGCGTTACCTTTTTCAGGACTTGTTCCTATTGGCTGTTCATAACCCTACATACCCTCTTTTTAGACCCCCGATGTTAAAGCAACCCAGGATTTCTTCACTACGGCAAGATAAGTTTTTATTTTTATGTCACACCAAGATCTGAAGTCACCGAATATCGAATATAGTAGAAATTCTTAGCCTTTCAATATTCCAATTCAATTTTTCTATTTAATATCAGATTTTGAGAGGAATTTTTTTTTTAAAAAGCCTTTCAATTTAAGGCATTGAGTTCAAGTACTATTTTAGCTCAGGTTAGAGTACCTATTTTGTTTGAGGGGCCAGAAGATATCATATTACGACAGTTGGTACCAATCACTAGAACAGCGGGTATCTGCCAGGCGTATGATCGACGTCAAAATGATTGTGGGTTCCGGGGGTAAAAAAGCGGCGGTTATGACTTACCGCCGCCAGGATGAATTACTACTGTAGATAATTTACGGTAAGCTCGATTTTTATGCCTGCAAGTGCCTTAGAGATGATGCAATTTTCCTTTGAAATAAATGCCTGCTTTTCAAAGT
>NZ_JAZQPU010000252.1:0-14322 GCF_045628745.1 Pedobacter sp. | reverse complement strand
CATCGCAGATCTGGAGATCACTCAAATATGTGCCGACCTTAATCGCGTTGTTGAGGGCAGGTTATTAGACGATGATGGCAATGTATTACTCAAGTTTAATAACGGTGCCAATGGCTTATTAATGGCCTCACAAATTGCTGCGGGCGAAGAAAATGCTTTAACCATCAAAGTATATGGTGAATTAGGAGGCTTAGAATGGCATCAGGAAGAACCGAATACTTTGAAAGTAAAATGGCAGGATGCCCCTTCACAGCTTTACCGTACAGGAAACAGCTACTTATCTTCTTATGCACAGCATAATAGCAGAACGCCAGCAGGTCATCCTGAAGGATACCTGGAAGCTTTTGCCAACATCTATAGAAATTTTGCGTTAACATTAAGCGCACTTTCTGAGGGCACAACACCTACACCTGAAATGCTTGACTTTCCTGGCGCAGCGGATGGGGTTAGAGGAATGGCCTTCATTGAAAATGTTGTAGCTTCTTCACAATCAGATCAGAAGTGGTTTGATTTTAAATTATAATCAATGACGACAATTAAAGGACCAGCTGTTTTTTTAGCACAGTTTATAGGAGATGATGCGCCATTTAATTCCTTAGAAGGGATATGCCAGTGGGCAGCAGACCTTGGATTTAAGGGCATCCAGATGCCAACCCTTGATAACAGGTTTATAGATTTACAGCTAGCTGCTGAAAGCAAAACCTATGCTGATGAGTTAAAAGGGAAAGTTGCTTCTTTTGGATTAGAGATATCAGAGTTATCAACCCATTTACAAGGCCAATTGGTTGCAGTAAACCCTGTTTACGATCAGGCTTTTGATGCTTTCGCTCCTCAAGCCTATAAAAATAACCCAAAGGCAAGAACAGAATGGGCAGTTCAACAATTAAAGTATGCCGCGCAGGCCTCTCAGAACCTGGGTTTAAAAGCTCATGCTACTTTTAGTGGCTCCTTGCTGTGGCATATGTTCCACCCATGGCCACAAAGACCAGAGGGATTGGTAGATGCTGCATTTACTGAACTTGCTAAACGATGGATGCCTATCTTAAATGAATTTGATAATAACGGTGTAGATGTTTGTTATGAAATCCATCCGGGTGAAGACTTATTTGATGGCATTACCTACGAGATGTTCTTAGAGAAAGTAAATAACCATCCTCGTGCTTGTCTCCTGTATGATCCCTCCCATTTTGTATTGCAGCAATTAGATTACATCCAATATATAGATTTTTATCATGAGCGGATTAAAGCCTTCCACGTAAAGGATGCTGAATTTAATCCAACTGGCAAGCAGGGGACTTTTGGTGGTTACCAGAGCTGGGCAAACCGTGCAGGTAGATATCGGTCACCAGGAGATGGACAAGTAGATTTCAAAACCATTTTCAGCAAACTGGCACAATATGATTTTCCAGGATGGGCCGTAATGGAGTGGGAATGTTGCATTAAAGATTCCAATACAGGAGCCAGAGAGGGTGCTGAATTTATCAAGAAAAACATTATTCCCGTTACAGCACGCGCTTTCGATGATTTTGCTGCCTCAGGTGGAAATGAAGATTTTAACAGAAAAATATTAGGAATTTAATACGACAGACATGAAAAAGATACTTTTAATGATAAGCTGCTTTACCTTGGTAATGGCATCTTGTGGCAATGACACCTCAAAGAATACAGAAGAAAACGCGACAAAAACCACAGAAAGTGCTGCTCCATCGACATTGGAAACAGATCTTCCTGGAGAAAAATTAATCGCAAAGTCTGACTGCATTGGCTGTCATAATAAAACAACTAAAGTGATAGGCCCAGCCTATGTTGATGTAGCAGCAAAGTATACTTTGAATGATAAAAATATCGATTACTTAGCTGATAAAATTATCTCTGGAGGAAAAGGTGTTTGGGGCGAAATTGCCATGACACCACACCCTACCATTGCGCCAGATGATGCTAAAGAAATGGCCAAATATATTTTATCACTTAAAAAATAATCTTTCTTAATTTAACCTTCTAAACCTTGAACCATGGAAGAACAAAAGTTAGAAAAAACAGCGGAAAGTAGACGATCATTTATTAAATCAGCGGCCATCGCGTCTGCTGCTTTTATGATTGTACCAAGACATGTATTGGGAGGTAAAGGATTTTTAGCACCTAGCGACCGTCTGGTTGTTGCCGGTGTGGGTGTGGGTGGAAAAGGACAGTCAGATATAGCTAAATTTTATGAAAGTGGAAAAGCAGACATAGGGTACCTGTGTGATGTAGATACACGCAGAGCAGCAACCACCGTTAAAGCTTTTCCTAAAGCGAAGTTCTATAAAGACTGGCGAGAAATGTTTGATAAAGAAGGCAAGAACTTTGATGCTGTCTCTGTCTCTACACCAGACCATAACCACGCTATCATTACCCTGGCTGCCATGCAGATGGGAAAACATGTTTATGTACAAAAGCCACTTACCCATGATATTTATGAAGCTCGTTTATTAACCGAAGCGGCTAAAAAATATAAGGTAGTTACCCAAATGGGAAACCAGGGTGCCTCTAACGATGGTCCAAGGCAAATGAAAGAATGGTATGATGCCGGTTTAATTGGTGATGTTCATACCGTGTATGCCTGGACCGACAGGCCAGTATGGCCACAGGGAATTCCATGGTCAGCCAATAAAACTGAAATACCGAAAGAACTGGATTGGGATTTATGGCTTGGAACGGCACCTTACAAAGAATATGTAGATAAGCTGGTTCCTTTCAACTGGCGTGGCTGGTGGGATTACGGAACTGGTGCTTTAGGTGACATGGGCTGCCATTTACTGGAAGCTCCTTTCAGCGTGCTTAACCTTAAATATGCAAGTGAAGTACAGGCAAGTGTAGGTTCTGTTTATGTGGATGAATTTAAACGAGGCTATTTCCCTGATAGCTGTCCGCCATCAAGTCACGTAATCTTAAAATTCCCGAAAACCAATAAAACCCAAGGCGATGTTGTAGTACACTGGATGGACGGTGGTATACAACCGGAAAGACCTGAAGAATTAGCTGCTAACGAAGTTTTTGGCGATGGTGGCAATGGTACTTTATTTATTGGTACTAAAGGTAAATTAATGAGCAGTACCTATAGTGCTAACCCACGTTTACTCCCATTAAGCCGCAATAAGGATATTAAAGTTCCAGAGAAATTTGCCCGTGTAAAAGGTGCTGCTGATGGTCATTATGCACAATGGGTAGAAGCTAGTATTGCTGGTTATGGTAAAAAGGAGTTAAGCTCACCATTTGAAATTGCTGGTCCGTTAACAGAAGCTTTACTGATGGCTAACCTTGCCATTAGGGGGGTAGATGTACAACGCAAGAATGCAGAGGGTAAAATTATATATCCTGGCCGAAACATTAAATTATTATGGGATAATGACAACATGAAGATCACCAATTTAGATGATGTGAACCAGTATGTAAAACGTGAATATCGTAAAGGCTGGACATTAGGCACTTTATGATGATCCCTTCTGACCTATAAAAAACTATTCCTACATTGATGAAATGATCGTCAGCTTATTCTTAAAAATATGCTGGTGATCTCTTCTTAAACCTAATCAAAACCTGATGAAAACATATTTTTTCTCTGCTTTAATATTAACAGCGATGTTTAACAGTGGCTGTGCCACTCATGCACAACAAGTTCAGGGTAAATGGGTCAAGCTATTTGATGGCAAAACTACCCAGGGATGGCACACCTATGGAAAACAAACCGTGGGCAGTGGCTGGAAAGCTGAAGACGGCACCCTGCATTTGGATCCTAAAGCCAAACAAAATGATGGTGGAGATCTTGTAACCGATAAAGAATACAGCAATTTCCATTTAAAACTAGAGTGGAAAGTAGCACCAAAGAGTAACAGTGGAATCCTGTTGTTTGTGCATGAAGATCCTGTAAAATACGACCAAACTTATAGCACAGGACTAGAAATGCAGGTTTTAGATAATGAAGGTCATCCGGATGGAAAGATCACTAAACACAGAGCCGGAGATTTATATGACCTTGTTAAAAGCAGCACTGAACCAGTAAAACCTGTTGGAGAGTGGAATAAAGTTGAAATCATCAGCAATAACGGCAAGTTAGATTTTACACTCAACGGGGCGAAAATTGTATCCACTTCAATGTGGGATGAAAACTGGAAAAACTTAATTGCCGGAAGCAAATTCGCGGAATGGGAAAACTTCGGAACATTTAAATCTGGAAAAATTTCCTTGCAGGATCATGGTGATGAAGTATGGTACAGAAATATTTCAATTAAAGAACTTTAAAAATCAGAAAGAAAAAATCAACCAATATGAATCTAAATAACCGCATTAAACTATCAGGCATGATGTTCCTGGAGTTCTTTATCTGGGGCTCCTGGTTTGTTACCCTCGGCACGTTTCTAGGCAACAATTTAAATGCTTCAGGCTCACAAACAGCCGCTGTGTTTTCAACTCAATCCTGGGGAGCTATTATCGCCCCCTTTATTATTGGATTGATTGCTGACAGATTTTTTAATGCAGAAAAAATACTGGGCATCTTACACTTAGTTGGTGCCGTATTAATGTATCAGATGTACAATGCCCAGGACATTACCGTTTTCTACCCCTATGTATTGTCGTACATGATTTTATTTATGCCTACACTGGCACTGGTCAATTCGGTATCCTTTAATCAAATGAAAGATCCAGAAAAAGAATTCTCCACCATTAGGGTATGGGGTACTATAGGCTGGATTGTGGCAGGCTTAATGATCAGTTATTTCTTTCATTGGGATTCTGAAGACGCTACAAAAGCCGGTCTGTTGAAAAACACTTTTCTTATGGGCGGCATCGCTTCCCTTCTTTTAGGTGTCTTTAGCTTTGCCTTGCCTAAAACACCACCAAAGGTGGCTACAGGCGAGAAGGTAAAACTTACTGAAATATTAGGATTGGATGCCTTGAAATTATTAAAGGATAAAAACTTCGCTATTTTCTTTATCTCGTCCATTCTTATCTGTATTCCTCTTGCCTTTTATTACCAGAATGCACACCCTTTTCTTTCTAATGTAGGCTTAGATAATCCAACCGGTAAAATGACCATCGGTCAAATTTCAGAGGTGCTCTTTTTGTTGCTGTTACCGGTGTTCTTTACCCGATTTGGCTTCAAAAAAACTATTCTTGTAGGCATGCTGGCATGGGCAGTACGTTATGCTTTATTTGCTTATGGAAATGCAGGCGACTTAAGTTATATGCTCATCATTGGCATTGCCCTGCACGGTGTATGTTATGATTTTTTCTTTGTTTCCGGGCAAATCTATACTAATTCAAAAGCTGGCGATCAATATAAAAGTTCAGCTCAAGGTTTAATCACACTTGCCACTTACGGTATAGGCATGCTGATTGGCTTTGAGGTAGCAGGATTGATTACTGATACTTATAAAAATGTTGATGGTTCAATTGACTGGAAAATGGTCTGGATCATTCCAGCAGGTATTGCTGCGGTGGTCTTTTTATTATTTACTTTATTCTTCAATGACAAGGATGATAAAGTAAAAGGACAAATAGTATAAATAACAATGAATCAAAAAGAAACCAGCAGAAGAACTGCTTTAAAAAACATAGTTGTGGGTACAATCGCTTTAGGGGCTTCTTCTGCCCTTCCTGGAATAGCTAATAGTGAAACCTCTTCCTTTGCACCATTAAAAGGAAACATTAACCATGCTGTTTGCCGGTGGTGTTTTGACAAAATTGATATTGATACCCTATGTAAGGAAGCTAAAGGAATGGGCATTACAGGCATTGATCTTGTGGGTCCTAAAGACTGGCCTACGTTAAAGAAATATGGCTTAACTTCCAGCATGTGTAATGGTGCTGAAATCAACCTGGTTGATGGTTGGAATGACCCTCAGTTTCATGATGTATTGATTAAGAACTATACAGAAATGATTCCCAAAGTAGCTGCTGCTGGTTACAAAAACCTGATCTGCTTCAGTGGAAACAGAAGAGGAAAAGATGATGAAACAGGCTGGAACAACTGCGTTGAAGGCCTTAAAAAAATAATTAAAATAGCAGAAAAACACAATGTAATATTAGTGATGGAACTGCTCAATAGTAAGCTGAACCATAAAGACTACCAGTGTGACCATACTGCCTGGGGTGTTGAACTGGCCAAAAGATTAGGATCAGAAAACTTCAAGCTGCTTTATGATATTTATCACATGCAAATCGATGAGGGCAATGTCATCAGCACCATTCAAAGCAGTCACCCCTATATTGCCCACTACCACACTGCAGGAGTTCCCGGAAGAGCAGAAATTGAAGATAACCAGGAATTATATTACCCAGCTATCATGAAGGCTATTCTGGCAACAGGCTTTAAGGGCTTTGTAGCTCAAGAATTTATCCCTAAAAAAGAAGATAAGCTTCAATCCCTAAGAACAGCCATTAAAATCTGTGACATTTAAACATTGAAATTATGAATTCTAGAAGAGATTTCTTAAAGCAAGCCAGCCTGGCAGCCGCTGGAGCGTTTTTAATACCGGGCTTTGCCTGTGGTAAATCACCAAAAAAGCAAATTGGCATCCAATTGTATTCGTTAAGGAATGAACTTCCCAAAGATCCAAAAGGAGTCATCAGAAAAGTGGCCGCTGCTGGATTTAAAGAAGTAGAGACTTATGGTTATTCTATAAAAGATAAATTCTGGGGTTTAACGCCTGCTGAGTTTAATAATCTACTGAAGGAAACTGGTTTAAAAGCACCAAGTGGGCATTACGGCATGGATAAATTCTTTACCGATGGCAGCACTGAAGAATTGAAATCATATATTGATGCCGCTCAAGCTACAGGTGGAGAGTACATCACTGTGCCTTACTTAGGAGATCACTTGCGAAAAGACCTTGATGGCTTTAAAAAAGTAGCGGCAGGATTAAACACGGCGGCAGAGCTTTGCAAAGCATCCGGGTTGAAACTTGCCTACCATAACCATGATTTCGAATTTAAGCCTTATGGAGATACCAATGGTTACCAGGTAATGTTGAAGGAAACAGATCCTAAATTAGTGCAATTTGAAATTGACCTCTACTGGATTTTCAGATCTGGAAACGATCCCCTAAAATTATTTACTGAATACCCGGGCCGTTTCCCTATGTGGCATGTTAAAGACATGGATAAAGTGAACCCAAAAATCAATACTGAAGTGGGAAGTGGTAGCATAAACTTCCAAAAGGTTTTTGAAAGCACCAAACTGGCAGGTTTGAAATATCCCTTTTTAGAACAGGAGAATTTTTCCATGGATCCATTTGAAAGCATTCAAAAAAGCTATAACTATATCAATACAAAATTAGTGCGCTAACAATAGAAATTTTCACCATATTTGGTGATATAATCAATTATTTGAACCAAGAACAAAAATAAACAATGAAAGTCGCAGTCGTAGGTGCCACAGGCTTAGTAGGCACTGTTATGTTAAAAGTGTTAGAAGAACGTAATTTCCCGTTAACTGAGTTAATTCCAGTTGCATCAGAGAAGAGTGTAGGTAAAGAAATCACTTTTAAGGGTAAGAAGTATGCTGTGGTAAATATTGATACGGCTATTGCGATGAAACCTGATGTAGCGTTATTTTCTGCTGGTGGAGAAACTTCATTGCAACATGCGCCACGCTTTGCTGAGGCTGGAACTATTGTAATCGACAATTCATCTGCATGGCGTATGGATCCATCTAAGAAGTTGATCGTTCCAGAAGTAAATGCACATGAACTATCTATTGACGATAAAATTATTGCAAACCCTAACTGCTCAACCATTCAAATGGTTGTTGCCTTAAAACCTTTGCATGATAAATATAAAATTAAACGTGTTGTTGTTTCTACATACCAGTCTGTAACAGGTACTGGCGTAAAAGCAGTAGAGCAAATGATGAATGAGCGTAAAGGTATCGAAGGACCAATGGCTTATGCTTACCCCATTGATTTGAATGTAATTCCACAAATTGATGTATTCCAGGAAAACGGTTACACCAAGGAAGAAATGAAAATGATTTTGGAAACCCGTAAAATCTTAGGTGATGATAACGTTAGGGTTACGGCAACTACAGTTCGTATTCCTGTAATGGGTGGTCACTCTGAAGCGGTAAACATTGAATTTGAGAATGAATATGATGTTGCCGAATTAAGAGCACTTTTAGAGCAAACAGAAGGCATTATTGTTGTTGACGATATCGCTAACCTGAAATACCCAATGCCTATTGATGCTCATGAAAAAGATGAAGTATTTGTAGGCCGTATCAGACGAGATGAGTCTATGCCGAATACGGTTAACTTATGGATCGTTGCTGATAATTTACGTAAAGGTGCAGCAACCAATGCTGTACAGATTGCTGAATATTTATTGAGAACTGAACTTATATAAATTAATTAATACATAGAATGTGATGCTTAAACAGTTGTAAAACTTGTTATAGCATCACATTTTTTTTGAATAAAATCTCCTCAAAAATGAAGTTAAAACGTCCTATTGTCCTAGCTACACTGCTGCTGTTGCAAACTTTTGTTTATGCACAAAGCCCTGTACAGAAATTGGAACAAGCTTATAAAGTGTTAAGCACAGATCAGCAGGCGAAATATGCACTGACCTCACTCTGCGTATTAGATGGCAATACAGGCGAACTTATTTTTGGCAGGAATGAAAACATAGGCTTAGCCACAGCCTCTACTTTAAAGACCATTACTTCTGCAACAGCATTCGGCATATTGGGTAAAGACTTTCAATACAAGACAACATTAGCCTATAGCGGAACCCTAACAAATGGCGTGCTTAAAGGCGACTTGATCATTGTTGGCGGAGGAGATCCAACTTTAGGCTCCTGGCGTTATGCACAAAGCAAAGAAAATGAGGTGCTCAATCAATTGGTAAAAGCAGTGAAGGCCGCAGGAATCAATAAAATTGAAGGTCGTATTATCGGTGATGACAGTGCCTGGGGCAGCAGCACCACTCCATTAGGCTGGACATGGCAAGATATGGGAAATTATTATGGTGCCTCCCCATCAGCCTTGAGCTGGCGCGAAAACCAATTCGACATCTATTTAAAGCCTAATGCACAAGTCAATCAGCCTGTTACTTTAGTAAAAGTACAACCAGCCATGCCTTACCTGCAGATTGTAAATGAACTTCAAACAGGAGCACAAGGTACTGGCGATAATGCCTATGCCTTTTTGCCTTCCTTTTCTTCCATCGCTTACTTAAGAGGTACATGGGGAATGGGAATTGGAAAAAACAGCATCGCCGCAGCCTTACCCGATCCGGCTTATGATGTTGCCTATCGTTTACAAGATACCCTCAAACGTCTTGGTGTAGCAAGTACAGCTATTACAACAGCAAGAAAACTAAAAGCAGATCACCTGCCTTTACCCACTTCCGTACATGAGTTGGCCAGCATCAGTTCACCTTCTTTAAGTCAGATCATCTACTGGTTCAACAAAAAAAGTATCAACCTGTATGGGGAACACCTCATCAGAACCCTGGCATGGAAAGCAGGCAAACCTGCCACAACAGCCAATGGTGTTGATATTGTTATCAATTACTGGAAAGAAAAAGGAATTGACAAAAATGCATTGAATATCGTTGACGGCAGTGGTTTATCACCAGCAACTCGTGTTACCACCTATGCCATGGCCAACATTTTATTCCAGTCGCAAAAAGAACCCTGGTTTGCCGATTTCTATAAATCATTACCTGAAAATAATGGCATGCAGTTAAAAAGTGGCAGCATCAATGATGTGTCTGCCTATGCCGGTTATTACACAGCACCATCTGGAAAAAAATACGTTGTGGTCATCAATATCAATAATTATTCTGGCTCTGGAATCAATAAAAAACTCTTCAAAACACTGGATGCTTTGAAGTAAGATCAATGGGAGATCAAAATTCGTTTCCTTATGTCAAGATTTTTATTGATATCTTGCAGCAATGAAAAGAAACCTTCCCTTTATATTGTTCCTGTTTCTGTTTAATTCAACCATTGCACAGGAGATCAATACCATAAACACCATGACAAACATGGAAGCGATGGCCATTTTACCTCCAGAAATTGCTATTATTCCAGAACCAGTGTCCACTATAAAAACTGAAGGACATTTCATCTTGCCTGAGAATGTCATCATTCAGGCAGCCTCTACTCCGGCTATGAAATCTGTGGTAGATTACCTTCAGGAGCGGTTAACCGTGCCCACAGGTCATTATGTAAGTGCTACACACAGCACAACGGCCAAAGCGACCATCAGGTTAATCATCAACAGCAAAAACAACAAACAACTGGGCAAAGAAGGCTATCAGCTATCTGTTAAACCGGGCTCCATCATCATCACCGCAAATGAAGAAGCAGGTTTATTTTATGGTGTGCAAAGCCTATTGCAATTGTTTCCCAAAGAAATAGAAGCCAAAGACCTTGTTAAAGACATTGAATGGAAAGCGCCATGTGTAGAAATCATAGATTACCCCCGTGTTGGTTGGAGAGGATTAATGTTTGATGTAGCACGTCATTTTTTTACCAAGAATGAAGTCAAACAATACATTGATAACATGGCCCGCTATAAATTTAATGTGTTGCACCTGCACCTTACAGATGATGAAGGCTGGAGAATAGAAATAAAAGGCTTACCAAAGCTGACTGACGTGGGTGCCTGGAGCGTAAAGAAAATAGGTAACTTTGGTACTTTTGCACCACCCGCAGCAGATGAACCCAGAACCTATGGTGGTTTTTACACACAGGAAGACCTTAAAGAAATCATTAAATACGCAAAAGATCAATTTATAGATATCATGCCCGAGGTAGATGTTCCCGGACATAGTCTGGCAGCCATAGCCTCCTACCCAGAGCTTTCCTGCACGCCGGGTGCAACGAACTACCGTGTACGCTCTGGAGAACAAATTATGGACTGGTCAAAAGGAGCGCCACCGATAGCCTTAGTAGACAATACGCTTTGCCCGGCTAATGAAAAAGTATACGAATTTCTAGATACCATTATTACGCAAATTGCCGCATTATTTCCATTTGAATATATCCACATGGGCGGCGATGAAGCACCAAGAAACTATTGGGAGAAAAATCCGGCTATCCTGGCTTTGATGAAGAAAGAAGGATTAAAAAACATGCACCAGGTACAGGGCTACTTTTCTGGCAGGGTACAAAAGATAGTAGAATCAAAGGGCAAGAAGTTTATGGGCTGGGATGAAATTTTGGACGGTGCCCCATCTACCAACGTAGCCATTATGGCATGGCGTGGCGATAAATATGGTATTGAAGCGGCAAAGAAAAAATACCAGGTAGTGATGGCCCCAAGTACTTATGCCTATTTAGATTATATGCAGAGTGATGTGATGTTCGAGCCTAAAGTTTATGCATCCCTGCGCTTAAGTAAAACTTATGAATTTGATCCAATTCCTGCAGGCGTAGATCCAGCATATATTAAAGGTGGACAAGCGAATTTATGGACAGAGCAGATTTATAATATACGACAAGTGGAGTACATGATCTGGCCGAGAGGATTTGCCATTGCAGAATCTGTATGGTCGCCAAAAGAAAAGAAAAACTTCAACACCTTTTTTGCCAAGGTAGAACAGCATTTTAAAAGGTTTGATGTAGCGGAAACGAAATATGCACCAAGTGTTTACGACCCTATCTTTAAAGCATCCAGAACAGCCGATAAAAGCCTTGTTGTGGAGCTCAGTACTGAAGTAGAAGGATTAGATATCTATTACAGTTTCGACAACTCTTACCCAGACCGTTTTTATCCTAAATATACAGAGCAGTTAATAGCGCCAAAAGATGCTACCTTATTGAGGGTCATTACTTATAAAGGCAAGGAACCTGTAGGCAGAATGTTGAACATGCCTATTGAAGAACTGAATAAAAGAGTAGGCAAAAAATAAGGCATGAGGTACTTTGTTCATATCAGCTACCATGGCACCCAGTATTGTGGCTGGCAAAAACAGCCCGGTGTATTAAATGTGCAGGGTGTATTGGAGAAGTGCTTAACGCAGGTCCTAAAAATACCTGTGGCCATTAACGGCTGCGGCCGTACTGATGCACAGGTACACGCCAGCCAGTTTTTTTTCCACATGGACATTGAGAAAGAATGGGATTTTGACCTTATCTTCCGCCTCAATAAAGTATTGCCGGCAAATATTGCGGTATACGATGTGATACCTATGGAAGGCTTGCCACATGCACGTTTTGATGCTGTACAACGGTCTTATGACTACTTTATCCATACTTATAAAAATCCATTCTTAAATAACCTGAGTTCTTATTATTTAATGGAGAACCTGCATCTGGACAAAATGAAACAAGCTGTGGCCCTGCTGCCACAGTATACTGATTACCGCCCATTTTGCACAAGTCCTGACAAGTACGAACACACTTTATGTTATGTTAAATCAGCAAGGTTGCTGGTAGATGACAGTGGCGACCGGATCAGGTTTCAGATCTCCTCCAATCGTTTTTTAGGTAAAATGATCCGTATCCTGATGGGGAAATTGCTGAAGATTGGAAATGGCGAACTCAGCGTAGACGAATTTGAAGGCCATTTGATTAGCAAACAGACACCAAGACTCATTACACCGGCACAACCCCATGGCCTTTATTTATCAAGGGTAATCTACCCTTATTTAGACCTCACACCACGATCAACCTTCTCTGCTATTCTGCAAAATGAAGATGAGCATTTGTGGAAACCTGTATAACAAATACTTAAAGTACTTGACTATCAGTACTAAAATCCATAACTTTAATAGAGGCCTTCGCTCAAAATGAAGGAATTCTATGAACGTTATTAATAAAGTTGAACACTGGGGAGATCTGCACAGAACTAAATGGCTGGATATTGTCCGTATTGCCTTAGGGTTGTTGATCTTCTTCAAAGGTATCGCACTGATCAGTAATAATGATGCCTCACAAGATTTAATACTTCAAAACAATGTCTTTGGTTTCTCCGGACTGATGTCCAGTCTGGTTATCCATATTGTTGCTTTTATACACCTTGTAGGCGGTATATTAATCATTATTGGCCTGCTTACGCGCTTTGCTGTAGTCATTCAAATTCCAGTACTGCTGGGTGCCATCTTTTTTGTTAACCTTTCTAAAGGATTCACTATGCTGAATTCAGAATTATGGCTTTCTGTGCTGGTGTTGTTATTACTTGTACTTTTTTGGGTAGTAGGTTCCGGTCCTTTATCAGTAGATCAATCGATGATGAAAAAGAAATTTAGGTAAGTTAATTACCGCGAAATTCATAAATTGCTCAAAAAAACATGAATTTTCATACCAGAAAGTGGGTAAAACCAGAAGACTTAAATCCGAATGGCTCCTTATTTGGCGGCAGTTTATTAAAATGGATTGATGAAGAAGCGGCTATCTATGCCATTGTGCAATTAGAAAACGCAAAGGTGGTAACCAAATATATTTCAGAAATTAACTTTGTAAGTTCTGCAAGACAGGGAGATATCATTGAGATGGGAATAACGGCGGTAAGTTTTGGAAATACCTCTTTAACCATGCGTTGTGAAGTACGTAATAAAATTACCCGCAAAAGCATTTTAACGATTGACAGAATGGTTTTTGTAAATGTTGATGAGGATGGCAATCCCCTGCCACATGGCAAAACCAAGATTAAATATATTGAAGAACAGTTTAAGGAAGAAAACCTTTAAGCGTTAGCGAGGATCAAAACTTTAAGATCTTCTACACTCAGGTTTATACCACTCACCGTAAACATTGCTTGTTCATAGTGAGGTGCACGTTCTAACAATTTTTGTTTAATAAAATGGAGCAATGCAGTATGATCAAGGTCTTTGATCAATGGCCTTTTGGTCTTTGCATTCTCCAGTCTTTTCGCTAAAGCGGCTGCCGGCATTTCGATGTAAATGGTCTTGCCGTTAGCGTTCATCCATGCCATGTTATCGAAATAGCATGGAGTACCTCCGCCTGTGGCAATAATGGCATTCTGGTCCTGATCAAGCGATTTCAGGGTGTCGCTTTCCAGCTGTCTAAATGCGGTCTCGCCATGTTCTGCAAAAAAAGAAGCTACCGTAGTGCCCAATTTTTCTTCGATTAAATGGTCGAGGTCTATCAACTGATAGCCTAACCGTACGGCAAGTTTTTTTGCCAATGTGGTTTTACCACAACCCATAAAACCGATGAGGAATATTTTCATTTTAAGCGAGCTTAACCCTTGGATCAACAAAGGCATATAAGATGTCTACTAGTATATTGACCACCACAAATATAAAAGCAATAAATAAAATTGAGCCCATGACCACCGGAAAATCTGACATTTCCAGTGCGGTAACCGTGGT
>NZ_JAZQPU010000251.1:0-2033 GCF_045628745.1 Pedobacter sp. | reverse complement strand
TTATTCATGCTGTAGGTTGTTAACATCCCCCGTGGTGACAACACAACAGGCACTCTATACCACATTGCTATGCAACAACTCATTACTGCAATGGTATTCCACCAGGAATGTATGTGGACAATACAATTATTAGGGCCAATACGTTTGTGCTGCCTGATCTGGCTAATCAACTTCAAAAGTAAGGCTGGTGATAGATGAATTGGATCTTTAGCAATACGTTTACAATAATGTACTTCCACATTTGCTACTGTTGTAGCCACATTAGGTGCCACAGGCAGTTCAGTTTTTCCATTGGCCGTGGTGGTTAAAACTATAATTTTAAAAGCACTTTGTTGAAGCTCTTCGCATAAGTTTGCTACTGATAAAGTAGGTCCACCATATATATAGGCTGGTTTATAAGCTGGTGTAATCTGGAGAACGGTTATCATACACTAAGGGGTTTTAAGATTTTAAAATACTTGAACATAAAAAAGAGCAGCATCATCAGTATATATCCATAAACGATGTTATTGATGATGAATTCCCAGTTGTTGCCACGCCATAAAGGCTGGAAAATGCTATTAAAGAGGAGCATGCAGCCCAATTCATAACCACCAAATAATTCTTCTGCCTGGTTACACAGCCATTGGGCTATACTTCCATAGAGCAGCATACATGTAAATACACCAAGGAGGCCTGCGCTTAAGTAGCCGTCAATAATGGTCCGGGTTTTTGCAGACACCGTTGATAAGCGACTCACCACACCTGCTGTGTAAACTCTTTCCATAGCCGTTTTTTCTGTAAACGGTTTCTCATCCCACAATGCTCTGGGGATTAATGACTGCATTGAATTCTCTAAGATATGTAACCTATAATAAGGTTGTTGTGCAGGCGTGTGCTTTACATATTGACAAAACATACCAATTTCACTAAACCTATTGGTAAGGAACATCCAGTTATTGCTGCGAATTAATACTTCCTTCTCTCCGCTGGCTAGCAGTTCGTAGGCTTCTGCTCTTGCTGTTTGTGGACTTTTGTTACCTATCCATGATTCCTTTCTCACTATGGTAGTTAATGTGGGTAAAATATATAGAAGCAAATAAAGAGACGGGAAAAAGAGAATGGTGATTGTTTTTTTAAAGTGTGGATACGCAAAGAAGCCTAAGGTGATTAGATTGACCAGAATTATTTCCTTAAAACCTGTTAGTGTAGCATTTAACAGGTGCACGATAAAACACAGTCCTCCTAACAAAACGAGGACAGCCTTTCTATGGGCCAGGCCTGTTACCAACAGAAATGCTTGTCCGCTTGCTGCTATGGCGAGCAGGTAATATTTCAACTGTATAAAAGCTGTAACATAATTCATCAGGATGGCAATACCTGTGGTGATCAATGTTAACCATATTACCAATGCAGTTAAGTTAAGGCTTAGCTTGAATTTTACAACTGTAGCCTGAGGTTTAGTTTGAAAGGTGATACCCATGACTAAAGCAATATGCCCCAAGAGTGCCATTCTTTGACTTTTGGCCAATAAGTAGGTTTGATCGTTAACAATAAAGTGAGTATAATTGATATCCCTGAAGTATTCAAAACCTAAATGATTAACGAAATAGAATATGGAAGTACAGCACATGTAACCGGCAAAAATGAGTTGCAACAGCACAATTGGTCGCATTATTTGCTCGCTTAAAGATCGATCCATTTTGATACAGCGATAGGGAGATAGAATTGTCGCGTAAAAAATATAAAAAGAGCCTAAAAATGCAATAGTGTACGACAATAGGGGATGGTGGGTAACAAGTTCCGCTAAAACCCATGGGATGGTAACCATAAAGATCAGCGTTGATTTATCGGTAATTTTAGGAATCATATAAACAGTTAATAATATGGTCAACCTGTACTTTAAAGCTCCATTTCTGAATTTCTCTTTTTGAATATTTACCTGCTGTTTCCAATCGATCGGGTTGTTCTAAGAGCAGCTTCAATTGCCTGCTGAAGTCCTTGGGGTCTTTGCTTATAAATATTCTACCATTGTTATGGCTAACTAAATCTAT
>NZ_JAZQPU010000250.1:0-3356 GCF_045628745.1 Pedobacter sp. | reverse complement strand
TTTTTTGGTAGTGGTTATGTGGATGTCAAACAATGGTGGATCTACGGACTGATCATTGGCGTTGTGCTCATGGTGATCTGGATGGGCCTTGGTGGTTTATGGTGGAAAGTTACAGGTATTTATTAATCTATAAACAACAATATATGTCTTTACTAAAAAGTACACTTTCACGAAAGAACCTGATGGCTTTAACGGGTCTTTTCCTCTGCTTTTTCCTGGTGATCCATCTGCTGGGCAATTTACAACTCTTGCTGCCTGCAGCCACAGCGGCGGATAGCTTTAACCACTACTCGGCCTTGTTATCGGGAAATATCTTCATCAAGATCATCTCTTATGTTTTGTATTTTTCTCTTATTGCACACTCCCTGGATGCTTTGTTCATCACTTTAAAAAACAGAAAAGCCACCGCTAAATATGCTTTTGATAACCGTAAAAAGGTGAGCAAATGGTATTCGCGTAACATGGGGATTCTGGGTACGGTACTGTTAATTTTTCTAGTGATCCACTTTAAAGACTTTTGGTACGTTTACAAATTTGGTGCTTTGCCCTTAGATAAAATGGGCAACAAAGACCTTTATGTAATTGTAGTCAATGCTTTTAAATCGTGGTGGTATGTGGGTTTATACATTGTTTCCATGCTTGCCCTGGGTTATCATCTGTTGCACGGTTTTAAAAGTGCGGTGAGAACGCTTGGGCTTTACCATCCTAAATATGCTGCTTATGTGCAAACCTTTGGTACGGTTTACAGCTATGCCATTACCATCGGATTTTCTGTAATCCCTGTTTACGTTCACCTTGCTCATTTTGGACTATGAAATTAAATGCGAAAATACCTGAGGGTCCTTTAGAAAATAAATGGAGCCACTATAAAGATCAGGCTAAATTAGTGAATCCTGCTAATCGAAAAAAACTAAATATCATTGTGGTGGGTACAGGTTTATCGGGTGCTGCTGCTGCAGCCTCCATGGCCGAACTGGGTTACCAGGTGCAGTCTTTTTGTTTCCAGGATTCTGCAAGAAGAGCGCATTCTGTTGCTGCTCAGGGAGGCGTCAATGCCGCTAAAAATTACCAGAACGACGGCGACTCTGTCTACCGCATGTTTTATGACACCCTTAAAGGGGGCGATTTCAGGGCTCGTGAGGCTAATGTTTACCGCCTTGCTGAATGTTCTTTAAGTTTAATTGACCAGGCTGTGGCACAGGGTGTTCCTTTTGCCAGGGAATATGGTGGTTACCTCAGCAACCGTTCTTTTGGCGGTGTACAGGTGAGCCGTACTTTTTATGCCCGTGGACAAACAGGACAACAATTATTATTGGGAAGCTACCAGGCTTTAATGCGACAGGTAAACCTTGGCAAGGTAACTTTACACACCAGGCATGAAATGTTAGACCTGGTGCTGATAGATGGTAAAGCTAAAGGAATTATTGTCCGTAACCTTGATACAGGTGCAATTGAACGCTTCGCCGCCGATGCTGTAGTGATTGCCACCGGTGGTTTCGGAAAAATTTATTACCTCTCTACCCTCGCCATGGGCTGCAATGGTTCTGCCATTTGGCGTGCGCATAAACGTGGTGCTTTTATGGCTAGTCCGAGTTGGACACAAATGCACCCTACTTGTTTGCCCCAGGCTGGCGACTACCAGTCTAAGCTCACCCTGATGTCTGAGTCTCTTAGAAATGACGGCAGAATATGGGTTCCGCTGTTGGAAAATGAAACCCGCGAGCCTGGCGCTATTCCTGAAGAGGAAAGAGATTATTACCTGGAAAGAAGGTATCCTTCTTTTGGAAACCTTGCTCCACGTGATATTTCTTCCAGAGCAGCAAAGGAAAGAATTGACGCTGGTTTTGGCGTGGGTCCACAAAAAAATGCGGTGTACCTTGATTTTTCCAAAGCCATTAAAGAGCAGGGCCTGGCAAAGATAAAGGAGAAATATGGCAACCTTTTTTCCATGTACCAGAAAATTACCGCCGATGATGCTTACCTCATGCCAATGAAAATATCACCGGCGGCACACTTCTCCATGGGTGGTCTATGGGTAGATTATGAATTGATGACCACTATACCTGGTTTATTCGCCATTGGTGAAGCTAATTTTGCTGACCATGGTGCAAACCGACTAGGGGCAAATTCTTTATTGCAGGCTTGTGTAGATGGTTATTTTATTCTGCCATATACCTTGGCCAACTACCTGTCTGGCGAGTTAAAAACAGGAAAGGTTTCTACAGATCATCCACAGTTTGAGGCTGCAGAGGCAGAAGTAAAAAGCCAACTATCGTTCCTTGCTGACATTAAAGGTACTAAAACGGCCGATTACTTTCACAAACAATTGGGTAAGCTTTTGTACGATAAATGTGGCTTATCGCGTTCTGCCGCAGGACTTAAAGAGGCTATTGCTGAATTAAAGGTGCTTTCTGAGCAATTCTACAAGGACTTGATGGTGCCCGGTGATGCGCTGGACATGAATGCGGAGTTAGAGAAAGCGGGTAGGGTGGCTGATTACCTGGAAATGGCGAATTTAATGTGTTATGATGCTCTAACCCGTGAGGAATCTTGTGGTGCCCATTTCAGGGAAGAATACCAAACGGCCGATGGGGAAGCTTTAAGGAATGATGACTTGTTTTGTTTTGTTTCTGCCTGGGAATGGCCGGGAGCGGCGCTGGAGCCTGTTCTTCATCCTGAACCGCTTGAATTTGAATTTATTAAACTGTCTGTCAGAAATTATAGCTAAGCAGCTGCTCACCGTAAATAACTAAAAGAATGAAATTACACCTCAAAATATGGCGTCAGAAAGACGCAAACAGTAAAGGCGCACTGGTAGATTATGATTTAGACCAGGTGGATAGCCACATGTCTTTTCTTGAGATGATGGATACCTTGAATGAAAAGCTCATTGTGAAGGGAGAATCACCTGTTGAATTCGACCATGATTGCAGGGAAGGCATCTGTGGTACTTGTGCCATGACCATCAATGGGGAAGTTAACGGACCGGTTTCCGGTTTAACGGTTTGCCAGCTTCACATGCGTGAATTTAAAGACAATGCTACCATTTATATAGAGCCTTTTCGCGCTAAAGCTTTTCCCTTAAAAAGAGACTTAAAGATTGACCGATCTGCACTGGACCGTATTATCCAGGCTGGTGGTTATATTTCTGCCAATACCGGGCAGCCTGCAGAAGCCAATACTTTGCTCATTAGCCATGAAATAGCTGAAGCTGCATTTGATGCTGCTGCTTGTATTGGCTGTGGTGCCTGTGTGGCTACTTGTAAAAATTCAAGTGCTGCCTTGTTTACCTCGGCAAAAATTTCACACCTCGCTCAACTGCCTCAAGGAAAGGTTGAGGCAGAAAAGAGGGTGCT
>NZ_JAZQPU010000249.1:0-7489 GCF_045628745.1 Pedobacter sp. | reverse complement strand
GTTAGTATTTGAAACATGTAACAGTCATGTTGATGGTAAAAAAGCAAAAGCTGACTCCCACTTTTGCATGTTACACTATTTGCCTGGAGTTGAGTACTTGCGCCTGTAGCGAAGTAGTCGCGCTGCCTAAAAGAAGGAAAGCGATAGATAAAGTGCTTTTTAAAGATGCAGTTTTCATGAGTGAGTTTAGAACAGGCTAATTTAGGGTGTTCTCCTCAATTAAAGAAATGTTATCTTGGCCGGGGTGGTCGCTAATCCATGTATACTTCGGCTGCAGGTTTTGGTTGATGGCTGTAGAACTTTTTAATCCTCATTAAGTTCCACAAGGTATAAGTATGGTTTTTATGGAGGTAAAGGTGCTCATGGATTAGCCGGTCTACATAAGCTTTATTTAAAAAGGCCGGCAAGCCCTGGTTTAAGTCTAAAAGTTCAGCTTTAAGTTCATTCCTGAACCATAGTCCAATAGGCACACTAAAGCCTCGTTTAGGACGGTCGAAAAGGGCCTTGGGTACATGTTTGGCAAGAATATCTTTTAAGATGGATTTTTTAATGCCGTCCTTTAACAATAAATGATGAGGAATAGCCCTGGAAATCTCAATCAGGTTGGCATCCAGCATAGGCACCCTCAATTCAAGGGAAAAGCGCATGGAGGCGCGGTCAGATTTGGTCAGCATTTCATCCGGCAGGTTCCACAGCAGGTCAATGTTGCTCAGGTCTTTCTCATTTTCAAGCGCAAGTGTTTTGGGGATAGGTAAAATATCGGTAAAGGTGATGTCTTCTTTTCCAAAATGCAGCTTTATAAAATCTTTATCCACCATCCTTTGCAGGTCCCAGGGTTTAATGGTGGTCGCATAAACCTGGTAAAAGTTGAGTAGTGTAGGTTTTTTGATGGGAAAGACCATTTTTAAGGCCTTTTCCTGTTGAGTAAGGCGCAGGGCGCCGGCAAACAAGCGCCGTAAAATTTCGGGTTTATCTTTAAAAAGGCGGTAGAACCGGGTGGCAAAAGTATATCGTTCGTAACCAAGAAATAATTCATCGCCACCATCACCAGACAAGGCTACCGTGATACCCTGCTCCTTTGCTTTTTTACACAATATGCTTAAAGGTAAAGAGGCGAAATCACCAAAGGGCTCATCAAAATAAAAATCAAAATCGGTAATCAGGTCCAGCAGATCTTCAGGCTCAAAGCTAAGGTTCTGGTGGTCGGTTTTTAAGTGATTGGCTACCGCAGTAGCATAGCCGCTTTCATCAAAACCCTGTTCCTTGAAGCCCATGGAATAGGTCTTAATGGGTACTGGAGAGCTTTTTTGCGCCAGTGCTGCAATGAGGGAACTGTCAACGCCACCACTTAAAAAACAACCCACATTAACATCTGCCATCATTTGCATTTCTACTGCACGCTGCAATTCCTCTTCTACAATTTTTAGGGCATGCTGGTAATTTTTAACAAAATAGGGGTTGTGTGTAGTTTGATCTATAACAGACCAATACCTGGTGATGAGGAGCTTGCCCTTTTTATACTCCAGGTAACAACCGGGTTCTAGTTTATAAACATTTTGATAAGCAGAATCAGGGGCGGTGATATAACCGAGAACTAAAAACTGTAAGAGCGCCTTTTCATTTTTATGGGCTAATATGCTGGAAGGAAATACCTTGAGCTCACTGCCAAAGGCAAATACATCATCCTGGTGGTAGTAGTATAAAGGTTTAATCCCAATTTTATCGCGGGCAACAAAAAAAGCCTTCGTTTGGGTATTATAGATACAAAAGGCAAACATGCCATTGAATTTAGATAAACAATGCGAGCCCCAGCAATCATAGGCTTTTAAGATGACCTCTGTATCTGAATGGGATACAAAAGAATAGCCTTTTTTGACCAACTCATCTCTGATGGCGTGGAAATTGTAAATCTCGCCATTAAAGGTGATGATGAACTCTTTGAAGAACATGGGCTGGTGACCAGCGGCTGTTAAATCAACAATGGCCAGTCTGCGGTGGACCAGACAAACATTTTGCACCTGGTAAATGCCAAAGCTATCAGGGCCCCGGTGTTCTAAAACTTCCTTTGCTTTAATGATGGATGGCATATTGATTGCCCCGGCTATACCACACATGGTTGTCGTATTAAAAATTAAATAAAATCTTACAGCTTCCTTTTTCTAGGTAATGCTTATGCTAAGTAGTAATCAGCATAAACAATTTAAGGCTATATATTCCTAAATTTAGATGATATTTAATCATACAAACAGTTTAATTGGAAATTGTAAACCTCATTGCTCAGGGTGTAAAATATCAAAGTGATTATACGGCATACGAGTACATCAATGTCCCTGGCATTAACAAATGTGTGTATATTTTTTTGCTTTTTATTTCACATGCTGTGGCTCAAACCACAGCAACAGTGCATTAGCTCATATTTAATAACTCTTTTATATAGGGAAAGCGCTTTTATGGAAAATTCAACCCAGAATTAAGCTTTATGCTCATCAGACATCTTACTTGCAACTATTAGCTCATTTGATCATGGCTTACTGATCACAAGCCCATCACTAACTTATGCGGTGGAGAACCTTCGGGTTTGCTAGGGAGCAGGTAGCGGGTTGGTTGCGGAAATCCCGAAGCAAACCGGTAGCAGGTCCGGTGCAGGAGTGTATCTTATACGTCGCATAGGTTGGCTATAGGTTACTGAAGGGTAGCTGAACGGTAAGTGATGGTATAGTAGTGCTATATAGATTAAAGAAATAAAATCTTACATTAGCTGTTGATCAAAAAATGAACAATCGCTACCAAAATTTAAAAGTACAATATCCTTTTATATATACGCTGTTGCGGTGGGCAATCATCATGATTCCTGTAGCCATCGGCATTGGCAGTATCATAGCCCTATTTTTAACCTTATTGAATGCCGCCATCCAATATCGCTTTCAGCATCCATGGTTATTATACTTTTTGCCCCTTGCAGGCTTATTAATTTATTTAATTTACCGGTATTATGGCCAGCCAGCAGAAAAAGGCAATCACCTTATTATAGAACAAATACAATTGGAGGGTGCTGCTGTGCCCAAAAGAATGGCGCCAATTATCCTGCTCACCACGGTCATTACCCATTTATTTGGTGGTTCTGCAGGGCGGGAGGGCACGGCTGTACAAATAGGTGGCAGTATAGCATCACTTTTTGGCCGTTGGCTAAAGTTAACAGGTATCGACAGGCGCATGGTTTTAACGGCCGGTGTTGCGGCAGGCTTTGGTGCTGTTTTTGGAACCCCTTTTGCCGGGGCGATTTTTGCGATTGAGTTTTTAACCTCCCGAAAGATAAAGATAGATACTTTTTTACCCGCCTTATTCGCAGCGGTAATTGGTGACCTTACCGTTAGCTTCTGGCAGGTTGCCCATGTTCATTACCGCATTGATACCGTAGTTACTGCACCAACCTTTATCGCTACTTATTTTACCTTCGATTTTTTACTGCTTTTCAAAGTAATGCTTGCTTCCATCGCCTTCGGATTGGCAAGTTTTCTTTTTGCCAGGATGGTGCTTGAAATTAAGCTTTTATTCAATAGACTTTTTGCCCTGAAATGGCTGATTCCAATTTTTGGAGGTTTGCTAATCATTGCGTTGACCGTTTTGATCGGTAAACCAGACTACCTGAGTTTAGGGGTAGCCGCAGAATATCCCGGTGCAGTTACCATCAGTTCAGCTTTTAAGCAGGGTGGTGCCGACAGCTGGAGTTGGCTTTGGAAAACCATTTACACTGCTGTTACCCTCGGTACAGGATTTAAAGGAGGTGAGGTAACTCCCTTGTTTTATATTGGTGCCACCTTAGGAAATACATTGGCTATCCTTTTAAATGCACCAGTGAGCTTATTTGCTGCTTTAGGTTTTATTGCAGTTTTCGCTGGCGCTACTAATACCCCTTTGGCCTGCACGACAATGGGCGTAGAACTTTTTGGCCCACAATACATTGTTTTATTTGCCCTCGCCTGCTTTACCGCTTATCTTTTTAGTGGCTATACAGGCATTTACAATACCCGCCGCATGCCAGCCAGGCTTTTTGCCGGGACGCTGAAAAGCAATACTTACCTGCAGAGAAAATTTACCAAGTATCTCCAACCATTTAAAAAAACAAAGCGCCTTTAAAGGCTATTTTTAGCCACCAGGTATAAGGCTAATTTCCTTAAATTGCGCCCAAATCGTTAACCTATGCAAGATTACAAAACTGTAGATAGTTCACAAATTACCTTAACAGAACTCATGATCCCTTCGTATTCTAATTTTGGGGGTAAAATACATGGGGGAACCATCTTAAGTTTAATGGATAAAGTGGCTTATGTATGTGCGGCTAAACATTCTGATGGTTATTGCATCACGGCTTCCATTGATGTGGTTGACTTTCTGGCTCCGGTAGAAGTAGGAGAGCTGGTATCCTTAATGGCATCTGTCAATTACGTGGGCAATTCTTCTATGATTATTGGCATCAGGGTAGTGTCGGAGAATATAAAAACACATGTTACCAAACATACCAATACCAGTTATTTTACCATGGTGGCCATCGGCGATGATCATAAACCAAGGAAAGTTCCGGGCCTGATTTTAAAAACCGACGATGACTTGCGTCGTTTTACCCAGGCTCGCAACCGAAGAGAGCTCAAAAGAGTGTATCGCAAAGATGAAGTACAGCTCAAAGTAGGGTATAACAAGGAAATATGTGTGGAAGGTTTAAAAAATGAGCGTTGTCAAATTGCTTTTTAACGTTTAAAAAGTTCCTTCTACTTCTTTCTTGAAGTTATTTAAAATACGCTGCCAACCATCTTTTTGCATCTCCTTAGGGAAAGTATCTTCCGCTTCAAAAGTCTCGGTTACCTTTGTTTGTTCACCAAGATCCTTGAAATTGATGTTTACTTTCCTGCCATCTCCTAAGGTATAACTGATGAGCTCATTGATTTTGATGTCGTCATAAATGCCCCAGAAATCAAAACCCTGGCTTTGATCCTTTGCTTCCATTCTTGCCTGTATACGCCCTCCAATACGTAAATCATTTTCTGCACCAGGGCAGTGCCAGCTGTCGTCTGCAAAATTCCATTTCCTGATGTGCATGGGTTCATTCCAATGTTCCCATACTTTTGCTACAGGTGCATTGACGGTCGTTTCTACGGTGATGAGTGTTTTGTTTTGTGTTTCCATATCCTGTTTAATTGATGAGTACTAGCCTCATAAATCCAAAATTAATGTAGGCGGGCTATATTTATAGCCTGTTATTCAGACAAAAATCGGGTGCATTTACGACGATGCAATAATTGTAAATCCTAAATATTAATTCAAAATACAGAAAATATAATTTAAATATTAACATATTCTATCATAAATACATTTTATATTTAATATAAATTAATGTGTCATGCAAAATGCGAAAGTACATCAAAATAGTTATGCGAGTGCAGGGACCATATGGAATGCTATAGCTGCAGAACCTTTATTTAAGGATTTATTGGTGGAATTCGAGTTTCACAAAAAGTTGCTGCATATCTTTCAGTTGGGTGATTTTTATCACTACCTGTATAACCTCAACTCCAGGAAATTTGAGTTCATCAGTGCAGAAATGCCACTTGTTTTAGGCTATCCGCAGGAGCTCCTAAACAGTACCTTTTTCTTAAGTATTGTACATCCCGAAGACCTCCCGTATGTTTTGGGCTACGAAAAACAGGTGGTCAATTTCTTTTGCCTTATGAAAAAGGAGTGTGTGGTTAAATACAAAGTAAGGTATGATTTTAGGGTTAGAAAAAGTAGTGGCAACTATATACGGCTGTTGCATCAAATGCTGTGCATCATTCCTGATAATCGGGAGCAATATGTACATTCTTTTTGTGTAGATACGGATATTACTTTCTTAAAAAAAGATGGCTTTCCTGTTTTATCATTCATAGGCACGGAAGGTGAACCTTCTTATGTTGATGTAGGCATAAAGCCTGGATTTTCAAGAACTGAGGATCACTTAACCTTCCGGGAGAAAGAGATCATAATGCTGCTTTCTGAGGGTTATACCAGTAAAGAGATTGGAAGGAAGTTGTTCATTTCGCCGGCAACAGTGACCACTCACCGCAAGAATATTTTGCGTAAAACCGGTGTGGGTTCCACACCTAAGCTTGTCAATGCTGCTATTTCAAAGGGTTGGATATAAGGCTGATCAATATAAAAATAAGCAGAACATTCATCCAATTTGATTGTTCAAATCATAAGACAGTAAAATCTTTCTGCCTTTTCTGGACTACATACAGCATTGCTTACCCTTTAATATTGATGGATGAAAGCGCAGCAGACGACTGAACCTGGTATGCCACAGCAGAAACTCGGCTTAATTGATGCAATTGCGTTGATGGTGGGGATTGTAATTGGTGCCGGAATATTTAGAACGCCATCGCTGGTAGCTGCCAACACAGCTACGGATACCATATTTCTGTTGACCTGGGTTTTGGGTGGAGCAGTATCTTTAATAGGGGCCCTTTGCTATGCTGAACTGACCACTGCTTTCCCTCATACGGGCGGCGATTATCACTTTTTACAAAGAGCATACGGCAAACGTTTAGCTTTTCTCTTTGCCTGGGCACGGTTAAGTATTATCCAAACTGGCTCCATTGCCATCATAGCTTTTATTTTCGGCGATTATTTTACCGAAATTTACAGCCTCGGCGAGTTTTCTTCAGTCATTTATGCTGCTTTGTTAATTGTGGTGCTCACGGCCATTAATATGGCCGGAATAAAGTTTGGTACCGGGGCACAAAAGTTATTTACCCTAACAGAAGTGGCGGGCGTATTGCTGCTGGTTGCTGCAGGCTTGTTTTTTGCTCCCGCCCATGTGGAGGGGGCAAGTGCTGCAGCCAGTACAGCAAATGCACCTCAAAATGCCATGGGCCTGGCCATGGTTTTTGTATTGCTCACTTTTGGGGGCTGGAATGAAGGTGCCTACATCTCCGCAGAATTAAAAAATGGGACAGGCAGCATTGTCAAAGCTTTAATCGGCAGTATCCTGATCATCACCCTATGTTACCTTTTGGTCAATTTTGCTTTTATCAATGCACTGGGCCACCAGGCTATGGCACAATCTAATGCTGTGGGGGTAGATTTGATGAACCTGGTTTGGGGATCAACAGGTGTATGGGTCATTTCTGTGCTGGTTGTTATCTCTACCCTGACATCAGTAAACGCCACTATTTTTACGGGTGCCAGAACAAACTATGCCCTGGGGCAGGATTTTAAGGTATTCTCCTTTTTAGGGAAATGGAATGGCAGGGCATCTGGGCCGCTGAATGCCTTTCTAGTGCAGGGCTGTATATCTTTAGCATTGGTGAGCCTGGGTTTATTGACCCGTACAGGTTTTCAAACCATCATTGAATATACAGCACCTATTTTTTGGTTATTTTTTTTGCTGGTAGGCATTGCCTTATTTGTTTTGCGTAAAAAAGAACCTTTAAGGCCCCGGCCTTTTAAGGTACCC
>NZ_JAZQPU010000248.1:0-9497 GCF_045628745.1 Pedobacter sp. | reverse complement strand
TCCTTCTGGCTCCAGCTTTCAGTCTTATCATTAAAACGCTGGCTATCAACAGTCAAAACGGTTACTGATGGTGCAGCAACCGTTTGAGCTGTGGTGTATAAGGTGAGTAATATTAAGATCGGGATAATCAATTTCATGCTAAAGTAAACGCTTATTGAGGCTTTTTAGCATCGCGCTCAACATTTGAATTGTCATCGCCATTATTAACCCGCTCAGCATGGAGTGCTGTATTTAATGTTTTAGCATGGTTATAATGGCCCTCTAAGATGGGGATAGTTTTAACCGCAAAGGCTTTGATATCAGGATCTTTAAAGTTCGCTGCTTTTCTAAAAAGTGCCAGCATTTTGATGTGATCGCTCTCCATCATTTGCATGTATTGCCTATCGAAACCTTTATCAGAAAATTCACTTAAAGCATCGAGCTGTTTTTGTTGTTCAGCAGGAAAAGTTCCTGGCAGTTGTAAGCCTTTATTGGTAGCCACTTTTTGAAGTTCCAGGTTTGCTTTAGAATGATCCGTTACCATCATCTGGGCGAATTTTTTCACTTCAGCATTTTTAGATTTTTGCAAGGCACGGTTCCCGGTTTCTAATTCCATTAATCCGCCTACGGCAGCTTGCTGAATAAACCCTGTTTCATCATCTTCAAGGTCGCTTCTGCTGCTTGTCCCTATCGTATCTAAAGTTGAATCAGAAGCAAGGGTACTGGTTAATTCTTTTTTGTCGGCATTTTGGCAAGCGCTACACAGGCAAACGCCAGCAATAAGAAGGGAAAATAAGTGATTGTTTTTCATAGGATAAATATTTGTATTTCAACGGTAATGATGCTTTTATGAACAGAAAAATGCTGTTGCGGGGTATTTACTCCCTATTTTTCATAAAAGGTGTTTCCAATGCTGTAACAATAATTAGTTGTTAAAATCTAAACATTAAATAACCTAAATGGTTTTAACGAAAACAGCGCATTGAAGAATTTTTTATCTATAGGTGGATGTCAATAGGTAAGAAAGGTGAATAATAATGATAAACAAAAGGCCGGCAATATTTTGCCGGCCTTGTTTATGTAATATCAAAAAAACAGGTTGATCTCCTTATTTCAAAAGGTTTTTCCAGCTTACCTTGCTGGAGATTAAGAAATCAAGATCTTTAATTTCTACTCTTTGCTGCTCCATGGTATCACGGTGACGGATGGTTACGGTATCATCTTCAAGTGTCTGATGATCTACTGTAATACAGAACGGTGTACCTATGGCATCATGTCTGCGGTAACGTTTACCAATGGAATCTTTTTCTTCATAAGCCACGTTGTAATCATATTTCAACGCATCCATAATTTCTTTTGCTTTATCCGGCAAGCCATCTTTTTTTGTTAGTGGCAAAATAGCAGCCTTGATTGGTGCAAGGGCAGGGTGTAAGCGTAACAAGGTTCTGCTGTCTTTTTTATCACCAACACTTAAATCTTGTTCTTCAAAGGCATTGATCATCGTCAATAAGAACATGCGGTCTAAACCTATTGAGGTTTCAATTACATAAGGAACGTAATTGCCATAAGGTTTTCCTTCTTCATTGAGGTCGTTATCGAAGTATTGCATTTTCTTGCCTGAGAACTCCTGGTGTTGTGTCAAGTCGAAATCTGTACGGCTATGGATACCTTCTACTTCTTTAAATCCAAAGGGGAATTCAAACTCAATGTCAGTAGCTGCATTGGCATAATGTGCAAGTTTTACATGGTCATGAAAACGGTATTTATCTGCTGGCGTACCTAAGGCCTTGTGCCATTTCAGACGTGCTTCTTTCCAGTAGGCAAACCATTTCTGGTCTTCACCCGGACGTACAAAGAATTGCATCTCCATTTGTTCAAACTCACGCATGCGCATGATAAACTGACGGGCAATGACTTCATTTCTGAAAGCTTTACCAATTTGGGCAATTCCAAAAGGAATTTTCATTCTTCCTGATTTTTGTACATTCAGAAAGTTAACGAAGATACCCTGAGCAGTTTCCGGACGGAGGTAAACTTCATCAGATCCTTCTGCCATGGCACCAAACTGCGTGCTGAACATCAGGTTAAACTGGCGAACATCTGTCCAGTTTTTTGTGCCACTCACGGCACAAACAATATTGTGTTCTTCAATAATGGCTTTTAAACGAGGCAGGTCTTCCGCTTTTAAAGCATCGTCCATCTCTTTCTGTAGTTCAGCAGCTTTATCTGTTTTACCGTCATTTTCATAACGTGTAATTTTATCTTCAATCAGCTGATCGGCACGGTAGCGTTTATTTGAATCCTTGTTATCAATCATAGGATCATTAAAACCATCTACGTGACCACTGGCTTTCCACACTTTAGGGTGCATAAATATTGCAGAATCAATACCTACAATGTTTTCATGCATTTGTACCATGGCCTTCCACCAGTATGTTTTAATGTTGTTTTTTAATTCGGCACCTAATTGTCCATAATCATATACGGCACTTAGTCCATCATAAATTTCACTGCTTTGAAATACAAACCCGTATTCCTTTGCGTGGGATATTACATTTTTGAATTGTTCGTCGTTGTTATTTTTGGCCATAGTACCGCAAATATAGGAAGTTGGACATAATTTTATTGTTATTTTTGGCCATGAAAAGATTCAATTTACTTTTACTGCCTCTGTTGGTCATCAGCTTCTCCTGCTCGGCACAGCAAAAACATCATTTATCGTTTAAAAATACTGCTGAGTTACATGAGTTTTTAGACACCAGAAAAACTGTTTATCCCATCTTAAGTGCACATAGGGGAGCACCCATGCCGGGTTTTCCTGAGAATTGTATAGAAACCTTTGAAAATGCAACCCGTTACCAGCCTGTCATTATTGAGTTTGACGTCGCACTAAGTAAAGATTCTGCATTAGTGATTATGCACGACGATCGATTGGACCGTACCAGTACAGGAACTGGACCTATAGAAAATTATACCTACCAGGAACTGCAAGCTTTCCGTTTGAAAGACGATGATGGGAAGGTTACTGAATTTAAAATCCCTACCCTGGAAGAGGTGTTAAGCTGGGGAAAAAATAAAGTACTCTTTACCATTGATGTTAAAAAAGGAGTACCTTATGAAATGATTATTGCTGCCATTCGCAAAACGAAAGCAGAAAGTAATTCCATCTTTATCACCTATAATGCTGGTCAGGCACGTGCTTTTCATAAATTAGCACCAGACATCATGATCTCCGCCTCCATCAAAGGTGAAGAAGACCTGAACCGTTTAAACGAAATGGGCGTGCCTAATGATCGCCTTGTCGCCTTTGTGGGTGTATCCGCGCCCGATAAAGGCGTTTACAGCTTTTTAAACAGCAAGGGTATATCTTGTATTTTAGGTACCATGGGCAACTTAGATAAAAGTGCTGCCGCTTACCCGAATCGTAAAGTTTATTATAATTTAGTGGGGAATGGCGCGTCCATTTTGTCTACAGATGAATTGGTTGCTGCGGGTAAGGAACTTGATCAATACCGTGCTGACAAGCATTTAAAGACTAAATTTTTGAAGAAATAAGCTGATTGGCCAAATTTTTGATAACAATAGCCCGAAGGGTGATTTTACCCCTGTTAATCAAATGACGATGATGAAAAAATTACTTTTACTTACAGCAATTACAGGCGTTTTAGCCTTTTCGAGCGCTTCAGCTCAAAATGCAAAAGATCCGGCCATGAATGGTCAAAAATTAGGTGTAGGCGTAGAGTTTGGTTTACCTGTTGGTAATTTTGGTGATATTTATAATTTAGGTGTTGGTGGATCTTTAGTTTACCAGGTTCCTGTAGCCGCTAATTTAAATTTTACCGGTAGTGCCGGATATATAAGTTTTAAAAGCAAAGAGATGGCAGGACTAACTCATAGTTTTGGAACTATCCCTGTTAAAGCGGGTTTAAGGTATTTCTTTGCTGAAAACTTTTATGGTGGTGCTGAACTTGGCGCTGCTTTTTCTACTGAAGATGGTGGTGGTACAGCATTCGCTTACGCTCCAGGAATCGGTGTAGAATTTCCAGTTGCCAACAAAGCAGCTATTGACTTAGGTGTGCGTTATGAAGGATGGTCTAGAGATAGCCATACCAGCTCTTTTATTGGCATCAGAGCCGCATTTAACTTCGGTTTATAAAATATTGTCCCGAAAATGATAAAGGGGTGTCTAATTGAATTAGATGCCCCTTTTTGTTTTAAACCTTTATTTATTTTCCTCCCCTTTTGAAATTTGAAGGTAGGCTATTGGATGAAGGTCTGGGGCTGTGAAAACATAAAAAATGAGATAATCTTTCCACATTATTCCCCTAAAGCTGCGGATGCAAGGTTATTTTTATATTTTTGAGAATTACAAGATTTATTGAGAATAGACAAGATCACATATGAGATTTATAGTTTCCACTTCTACACTTTTAAAACACTTACAAACGGTAAATGGTGCATCCAGCAGCAGTACAGTTTTGCCGATATTGGAAAACTTCCTTTTCGAGATTAATGATGGCAATCTTACCATTTCCGCTACAGATCTTCAAACCAGCATGACTACTTCTTTGGCCGTTGAGTCTAAAGAAGATGGTAAAGTAGCGGTTCCGGCAAAAATTTTGTTAGATACCCTAAAGACACTTCCTGATCAACCTATTTCTTTCAACATTGATGACAATACCTTCTCTATTGAAATTAGCGCTGGTGAAGGTAAATATAAATTAAGTGGCGAAAATGGTGATGATTTCCCTAAAATTCCAGTAGTAGAAAACGCTTCTTCAGTAAGCCTACCTGCTTCTGTATTGAGTGAAGCCATTACAAAAACTATCTTTGCTGTAAGTAACGATGAGTTACGCCCAGCAATGACTGGTGTATATTGCCAGCTAAGCAGTCAGCACATTACTTTTGTAGCCACTGATGCTCATAAATTAGTAAGATACCGTCGCACAGACATCACAGCTGATAAAACAGCTTCCTTCATCTTACCTAAAAAAGCTTTAACCTTATTGAAAGCAGCGTTGCCTGCCGGAGACATGGAAGTTTCTGTAGATTATAATGCCACCAGTGCTTTCTTTAAATTTGAAAACATCAACTTGATCTGCCGTTTAATCGACGAACGTTACCCAGATTATGAGGCAGTTATTCCTGCTAACAACCCTAATAAATTAATTATTGACCGTGCCTTATTCTTAAATACCTTAAGAAGGGTGGTTATTTTTGCTAATAAAACAACACACCAGGTTCGTTTAAAAATTAATGGCAGCGAGCTGAATATCTCTTCTGAGGATTTAGATTTTGCCAATGAAGCCCATGAGCGTTTGAGTTGTCAATATGAAGGTGAAGACCTTGAAATTGGCTTCAATGCAAGGTTCTTAATCGAAATGTTGAGCAATTTAGGTGGTGAAGAAGTTACTTTAGAACTTTCTACACCTAACCGTGCAGGTTTATTGATTCCTCAAACTAACGATGAAAATGAAAATGTGCTGATGCTGGTAATGCCGGTTATGCTTAACAATAATAATTAATATGACAATTAACGGGTTAAGTATATCATGGTAATGACCGTGATATATTTAATTTTGTGACTTAATTAAAAAGTATTGGAATTCTTCTCGCAATTTATAGACTTCATTCTCCATATTGATAAACATTTGGAGACCATCATCCAGGAATACCAAACCTGGACTTATTTTATCCTCTTCCTGATTATTTTTGCAGAAACGGGTTTTGTGGTTACCCCATTTTTACCGGGCGACTCGCTTTTATTTGCAATGGGTACTTTGATTGCTGGTGGAAATACAGGCTTAAGTATTTGGCTCATGTTGGGTATTTTAATTGCTGCTGCCATATTAGGGAATTCCCTCAATTATAAACTGGGCAGCATTTTAGGTATCCGGGTATTTAAAGAGAAGAATAAAATCCTGAAGCTGGAGTATTACCATCAATCGCATGAATTCTTTGAAAAACATGGAGGTAAAGCCATTATCTTCAGTAGGTTCTTACCTATTTTCAGAACTATCGCACCATTTGTTGCAGGTATTGCCAAAATGCCTTTCGGCAGGTTTACCTATTACAATGTTGTTGGCGGTTTTGCCTGGATCACCAGCCTACTGTTAGGAGGTTACTTTATTGGCCAAATTCCTATTGTGAAAAATAACTTTGATATCGTGATCATCTTCATTGCTGTGGTTACTTTTGTTCCTGCTGTATGGGCCGCTATCAAAGGAAAGATGAGTAAAAAGACAGTTTAATCCTGATCATATTTTTTTAAAAGCCATTTATAGCGCAACATCGCTTTAAATGGCTTTTTTTTTGTCTTATAGTAATAAACTAATTCATTCCTCAGCTGTTAAGGTTTAACCTTAATGTCTATATCCTGTGGAATTGAAGCTATTCTTCCTGCTCGTCAGCTTGGCGCAGCTCGTCACATTTAAGGCCTTTAGTCAGGCTAGCAGTGCTGATCCTGCTGAAATACTCAAACCCACCACCTTTTATATTGCCGAAATAAAAAATGAAAGCAGCAGTAAAGCCATCGCTTTCGTCAGGAACTATGTAAAACAGTATGTCTACAAAAATGCGGCACGCAGACCTGTGGTCCTTATCCTTAAGGAATTGAAACTGACAGAAAATGCAGTGGTAGCACAGCGGGTTAATGGGCACATCTCTTTGGTGTTATCTTTTGGCCTTCAAAAGAATTACGGCGTAGAACATTTGGTGGATTATAAAGGTAAATTAAACTTCAACAGGATGGCGAAAGATACAGCAGTTATAGAGCGCTATTTGCCCAGCCTTTTAAAAGCAGGACTGTTGTTCTTTAATGACTGGATGATCAAGAGTGTCAATACCAACAGAAAGCTGGCCAGTAACGTCAAAATCAGGTTTACTACTTACAGCGAAAAAGCAGAAGGAGACACCATTTATTATGCAAAAAGCAGACCCTTAACCTGGGCAGATTTTCAATCTAAAAACCGTCCTACAGGGTATTTTCAGGCTTATGTAATTCCCGGCATTGGTTACGAACAAACCGCGCAGCTGGTGAATGGCACCATCGAAGTTGACCTTAAAGTAAAAGCTTTCCTGCCAAAAAGTGCCTCCTGGGCCGAAAGTGCAGGAAGGGATGAGTATGCCTTAAATCATGAACAGCGGCATTTTGATATGGTCAAAATTATCAGCGAGCAGTTTAAGCAAAAGATCATTGCCAATAAATTAACGCCAGATAATTATGAGGCCATCATCAACATGGAGTACCTTGATTCTCTACGCGACCTTGATGCCATGCAGAAGGCTTACGACAAGGAAACCGCACATGGACAGAACAGAATTGCCCAAGCCGACTGGAATGAGCGTATCGACAAAGAATTATTGAAGATTGCTGATAATTCTAACCGCATGCTCCCTTGAGTTTTCAATAAACCACAAATGGGTATCCATGCCTCCACAAACAACACCGGCAAGGTATAGTCCTTTTACATTGGTTTCCATCGTTTCAGGGTGATGCATAGGGGATAACTTTTCATCAGCAGAAAGTGTTACCCCAAATTTTTGGAGCAGGCCAAAATCGGGCTGGTAACCGGTTAGAGCCAAAACAAAATCATTCTGAATAGTGATTAATCCCTCAGGGGTTTGTATGTCTACTTCCAATGGCCGTACTTCCTTTAAAGTAGAGTTGAAATAAGCGGTGATGCTGCCTTCTTTAATGCGGTTGATGATATCTGGACGTACCCAATATTTTACTCTTTTGCTAATCTCTTCATCCCTGATTACCATGGTCACATGTGCACCTTTTCTATAGGTTTCCAGCGCGGCATCTACAGATGAATTGCTTGCACCCACCACTAAAACATGCTGCAGTGCATAATAATGTGGGTCTTTATAATAGTGAGCCACCTTTGGTAAATCCTCTCCGGGGATATTCATTAAATGCGGCACGTCGTAAAAACCTGTAGAGATAATTACGTTTTTGGCCTTGTACTCCCCTTTGGAAGTCTGGATTTCAAAAACATCATTCATTTGAACAGCTTCTACAGCCTCAAATAAGCGCACATTAAGGTTAAACTTTTGGCAAACCCTGCGGTAATACTCCAGGGCCTCATCTCTTTTAGGTTTTGGATTAACTGATACAAAGGGAACACCACCAATCTCCAGTTTCTCTGAAGTAGAGAAGAAAGTCATGTTCTGTGGGTAGTTGTGCAGTGAATTGACCAGGCAGCCTTTTTCAACAATAACATAAGTCAATCCAGCTTTTTGAGCTTCTAAACCACAGGTAAGGCCTATGGGGCCTGCGCCAATTATCAATACATCTAAAACATCCATTAGCAGCTAATTTATAAATTTAAATGTTTTTATAATGCCATTTTGAGCATTTGTAATTGCTTAGCTTTCCCGGCCAATAATCTTTCCCTGTTTATATTTGAGCTCTTGCTTTTTCTTTTCCTCTATTTCGGCAGCACTGGGCACTGCTTTCTTTAAATTTTCCAGTACCGGTTGTCCGGCATCTACCCATGCAGCATACCAATACGCACCCGTCCAGATAATGGCGGCACGCATTTGCTTCTCCACCATTTTATTCATCGCTTCGTGGTAAGCTTTGGCATAAGCTTCCGAATATTGCTTTTGCAAGATGTTATTCCTTTTAGAATAGCCGTACTTCCGCTGCTTAGGGAATCCAGCATTTAAACGGGCTTCAAGCGTTAAAACAGAATCTACCAAACGATGGGTGTCCTTCACAATTTTCCATGCCTGTTTCAAAGGGTCGTCAAAATATACCGCAGGGCCCACCACATAATTGTATTGCCCGGCAAATAACTCTGGCAGCCGGCTTTCCCAAAAAGCATGAATGCCCACTTGATTGCTGAGTTGTCCATTATGGTTATTGGTGGTGTGTAAGGGCACATGTGCATCTGCTATATAATGCCCCAGTGCAGCGGCATACACTAATATTTTAATGGAGTCCCGTTGTTTAAAGGCACTGACCAGCTGGTAATAGTTACGTTGAATATGCCAGGGGAGGATGCCATTTTCCTGAAGTGCCTTGAGCCCATATTTCTTTAAAGCATCGTCCCATTTCCGTGGAATGCTGTCTATGTTTTTTTCGAAAAGTTCTACATCAAGGTAATGACGGGCTGCCTCGGCTGTATCCGCGTAGCGCCTTTTATCTGGGTCTACTGCATGCTCACTCAGGTAAACAATGTTAGCTTTAAAGAACCTGGAAGTCCCAGCGGGCATGGTAAATACAGCCAGCCGATTGATGCGGATATGCGCAAAAAAGCCCCATGAACTTAACGTCAACAGGGCTGTAAATGTCAATAAATATAAAATAAACCTCTTCATCTCCTTAAGCTATGTCTTTTAGCAGCGGAAGGGTAATTTTTTTGCTCTTGCTAATCTATGCTTTTTCCCCTCATGGCTTTAGAAACCGCAAGGTCCATTAAACGCTCTGCAAAAGGACGGGTAAACTCATTCAGCTCATCAGCCTTTTTAAGAATCAGGTCTTTATCGCCACTTTTCAAAGCTTCTTT
>NZ_JAZQPU010000247.1:0-7945 GCF_045628745.1 Pedobacter sp. | reverse complement strand
AGCGATTCTAGCTTCATTTAAATCAACCACGGTAACTTTTATATGAGGACATTGTTTGGCAATAATCGCCATTGTAGGACCACCTACATAACCTGCTCCAATACAGCAGATATTTGTGATTTTGTTCATAATAACTTATATAAATGATTCTTAATTAAAAGAATGTATAGATTTTCGCTTGCGAATATAAAGATTTATCTATAAATCAATATATTCGCAGAAAAATATATAGCAATTTTAATAAAAAACCGTATTCATTAATGAAAAAAGCTCTTATAACAGGTATTACAGGACAAGATGGCGCATATTTAGCTGATCTATTATTAAAAAAGGGATATGAAGTACACGGTATCAAACGTCGTAGTTCCTTGTTTAATACAGACCGAATAGATCACTTGTATCAGGATCCTCATGAAAGTGATGTCCGTTTCATCTTACATTACGGTGACTTAAGTGATTCAACCAATTTAATTAGAATCATTCAACAAGTGCAACCTGATGAAATTTATAATTTAGGTGCTATGAGCCATGTACAAGTAAGCTTTGAAACCCCTGAATATACAGCTAATGCGGATGGTATTGGAACATTAAGAATTTTAGAAGCGATTAGAATTTTAGGCCTAGTTAAAAAAACTAAAGTTTATCAGGCGTCTACTTCCGAATTATATGGCCTAGTCCAAGCTGTACCGCAATCAGAGACTACTCCTTTTTATCCTCGTTCTCCTTATGCAGTTGCAAAAATGTATGCTTATTGGATTACGGTGAACTACCGTGAAGCTTATGGCATGTTTGCTTGTAATGGAATTTTATTTAACCATGAAAGTCCGCTTAGAGGTGAAACATTTGTGACTAGAAAGATTACCAGAGGTACAGCTAAAATCGCCATGGGATTACAGGATAAATTGTATTTGGGAAATTTAGATGCCCGTAGGGATTGGGGTCATGCTAAAGATTATGTTGAAGCCATGTGGTTAATTCTTCAACAAGATACTCCAGAAGATTTCGTTATAGCTACTGGCGTTACCACTACCGTTCGTGATTTTATCAAGATGGCATTCTTAGAAGTTGGAATTACGCTAGCCTTTAAAGGTGAAGGTGCTGATGAAAGAGCAACTGTAACCTCATGTAGTAATCCAGATTATCAAGTAGAGGTTGGAAAAGAAGTTGTTGCAGTTGATTCACGTTACTTCCGCCCAACTGAAGTGGATTTATTAATTGGTGATCCGAGCAAATGTAAAGCAAAACTAAACTGGTCACCAAAATATGATCTTGCAGCATTAGTAAATGATATGATGACTGCGGATGTTGAACATTTCTTAAAAGAGAAAATGTTAAAAGATGCAGGTTATAGAGTGAAAAATCAATTTGAATAACATGCCCTATAGGCTACCTAAAAAAAGAATAATTTCAATAAATGTATCTAATGGCACTTACAAGCAATTTGTAAGTGCCATTATGCATAATGCTCTCGCCAAAATTTCTTCTTACGTTTGTGTCGCAAATGTTCATATGGTTTTAGAAGCCTACGATTCTTTAGAATTTAAAAAGGTCGTAAATAGTGCTTATTTGGTAACTCCGGATGGAATGCCTATAGCCAAGTCTTTCCAGATTTTACATCAAATTCCACAACAACGAGTTGATGGAATGAGTCTATTACCTGTTTTACTTGCAGAGGCTGAGAAGTTGAATCAGTCTGTCTATTTTTATGGAGGCACTCAAATTATGCTTGACCGAACTGCAGCATATGTTAATAATCAATATCCAAAACTAAAAATAGCAGGATTATATTCACCACCATTTCGTGATCTAACTGAAAGTGAAATGGGGTATATTGCAACTGATATATCGAATTCAAAAGCCAGTTTAGTTTTTGTTGTTTTAGGATGTCCAAAGCAAGAAAAATGGATGTTTGACATGTATGGTAGGATTCCAGCCATCATGATTGGTATTGGGGGTGCATTGCCTGTTTTAATTGGTTTGCAAAAGCGCGCACCTTTGTGGATGCAAAATAATAGCTTAGAATGGCTTTATCGGCTGAAACAAGAGCCAAGAAGGTTATTCAAAAGATATTTTCGTACAAATAACCTATTCCTTTATTTGCTTGCTAAGGAACGATACAATAAAACGGTAAAGAGAACTAACTGGAGAAAGTAGATAAATCAAACTCTAAGATCATAATCCTACAAAGTAATATAATGAATTATTATACAATTAACATTCCTTATAGTAAGAAATTATTTTGCACTATTAGTCTATTAATATTAGTTAATCAAATTCATGCTCAAATTCCTGATATTAAATATGAAATAGAAAGCCAAGCAACAATAACTACCGATGGTGCAGTTCCTTTTTGGATGCGCTCTAATCAATACGGCTCATTTCCCTTATCTGGTGGTTCAGGCAGCTTATTAGGTAGAGCACATTTAGATTATAATGAAGTATCAAAATTTGATAGTATAAATTTAACAAGGTCGTTTTTCGATTGGGGATTTGGATTAGAAGCAAGAGCTAATTTAGGGAAGAAAAGCAATTTTAATTTAATTGAAGCTTATGGGAAGTTCAAGGCCGGAATATTTCAAATGAAATTTGGAAGAAGCAAGGAGGTAATGGGCATTAATGGTGATACGGCATTAAGTTCAGGCAATTTCGCAGTATCTGGTAATGCCTTGGGAATTCCTAAGGCAGAAATATCTATACCTAATTATTATAAAATACCACTATTTAATGGTTTAATTTCAGTGAAAGGAAATTTTGCTCATGGCTGGATTGGTAAAGCTGAAATATTAGATCAAGTTGGGGACCCCAAGTCGGAGTTATTTAATGTATTAAACAAACATCCTACTACTTATTACCATCAAAAATCACTATATATATTGTTTGGGAAAAGCGATTGGAAATTAAAATTACAAGGAGGTTTCAATCACCAGGCTTATTGGGGAAATGAGAAGGCAGCTTACGGATCAAGATTTAGCCTCTCGCCCATGGAGACATTTTTATATGTTATAACTGGTAAAGCATACGGAGAAAAATCAATACCTAGGTCAAAAATTGGTAATCAGATTGGTTCAATTGATATGGCTATAGATTATAGATTTAATAACTTAAGTATTATTTTATACCGTCAGAATTTTTATGATACAGGAGCTCTTTCAAAATTGGCCAATATAAAAGATGGCCTTAATGGAATAAGGATAAGAAATAATAAAAACATTCCAAAAAAATCCAATTTTCATTGGAACACGATATTATTTGAATTTTTATATACTAAAGACCAAGCAGGTTACCCGTGGTCAAAGCCTACCAATTCAGGTGATGAAGATTACTATAATAATTACTACTACAAAAAAGGCTGGTCTTATTATGGGCAGGGAATTGGAAGTCCTTTTATTACAACTAAATCTGAATCAAAAAAAGGTCAAGCATCAGATTCATTTGACTACTTTATAAATAACAGAGTAATCGCTTTTCATACAGGTATCTCAGCTAATATATATAATTGGGAATTTCAATCTAAAATTTCTTATTCATTAAATTATGGCACATTTAGCACAAGTGAATTTGGCAAATCTACCGGCCCTGTCGTTCTTCCCGAATTAAATAATAATATTTTTAAACCAGTTAATCAACTTAATGTTTATTTTCAAGGATTAAAAAGTGTAAAAAACTCATATAAAATAGGTTTAGCAACCGCATTAGATAGAGGAAATCTATTAAATAATTCTTTTGGATTTCAAATGAAAATAATTAAGGTGTATTAATAATACATTAATTAAACAATTAACTTATCGTTTTAAATTTCTTTATTAAATATTCTTCTTATTGTTTCGAATATAACATCATAAACAACTTAATTAATCCACTAGTAGTTTTCTAAAGTAGATGCCTAAGAAATTAAAATAGCTTCATGCCATGTCTTTCTTTTTTGTGGAAAAATGAAATATAATTTACTAAATAACAAAGGAATAGTTATATAATACATAGAAAACACTAATATTATCAATTTCAATATAAATTGTATATTAAGTAAGCTATTACCCAATGTTCTTATTAGGAAGGCATCAACTATAATTAATGTAAAACAATGAGCTGCTAAAATGGGAAGACCACATTTAGCTATATATTGAAGAATACGAAAAAGTTGATTTACAGAATTAAACTTCGAAAACTGGTGCCATGATAAAGAGCATAAAAGAATTAAAGATGAAATCCCACTAAAGCACATTATGTGAAACAACCAATAATTATTAATCTGATTTAGGCCTATTACTGAGTTAGGATTAAAAAATGATGCAATTCGAGAAGTTATCATTAAAGAAATAAATAACAACCACCCTAAAACTTTATATTTTTTATTTATTACAGTAAGACTTAAACTCAAAGTTGGCCTCAAAAGATTTCCCATACCAAAGAATATTAAGGAGCTGAGGACTACATCTAAACGAAAAGGTAAATCTATATCTGATATTGATAGGTAGTAACCCAACCCTGATGTGACAGATAGAATAAGTAACTTTAAGTATTTATTTTGGAATAGGTTATGGATTATAAAATAAAGTATACTTAATAAAAATAAAGTAAAAACAAACCATAGTGGAGAAGCTTTGGGAGGCCCATCGCTTATTAAGAAATTTTCAACTGCAATTTTTAAAGTTTCAATTGGCTTCAAATATAAGTTCCAATCAAGTATTAAAAAAAGTATAAAAAGTGCACAGTAGGGTATTAAAAGGGCTTTAATTTTTGCTTTAGTGTATGTTAAAAATGTTTTATGCCGGTTAGTAGAAAACAACATTCCAGATAGAAAAAAAAAACAGGGAATTCTAACATCATTTGTCGGACTAATAAATGCACGAACTATATCTGGGACATATCCAAAGTGACTTAAACAGATACTAATTAGAAGAAAACCTTTAAGAATATCAATCCATTCAACGTGATTTTTAACTGGAATCATAATTTATTGTTATATAAGGCAAATAGTCAATTAATAAGACATATTAACAAGTTAGTTTTCGTGTATTTTACATAAATAAGATAGTATTAATCAAAACTATAATACCGGGTTATTTTCAATATCGAGACAAATCTAAAAAAAAACTTTAATGATTACAATTAACATGATGTACTATAATCGTTCACTGGATATGTTGAAGCGCTTGGTGTGAAAGTAATCTATGCTAGATTTCCCTATTCCTTAAGGTTCTAGAGGAAGTAAAATAATTACTTAAATACAAAGTTTCCCATATGCATATTAAGTTTTTTAAAAAGTAACACCTAGAGGATGCATAATAGCCTCTTTGAACCTTGTGAAGATAATCTGTTTTAAAATGGAGTGTAAGATTACTTCAATAAAAGATTATAGAGCTGGGCATTGAACAACGCCATAAAGGTAGTTATGGGTATTAAACAAAGTAAAGAAAGAAAAGATTATCGATTTTGCTATAGAATAAGAAAGTGTTTGGCTCGGCTATAAAATAGATACATGTAAGCACCGCTTAGATATTGATGCGTAAATGAACCCAAAATATTATTCTTATTATGTTACTCAATGTATGACCCTCCTTTTTTCGAACCACTTTTTCAGGCGAGAACCCAAATATAAATTAGTAGTATCATATCTATATGTTTTCCACTCGCAAAGTGGAGGAATTATTGATGCAAGCCCCACTAATAATTATTTAGTGTGTAGTGACCACATAAGTAACCATGTCTTTACGCTGGAAAGGCTTTAAAACTTTTTTGAAAGTACCTCTTTATGGATCTTATTGTCTAGCACAAATTCTGCATACATATATGTTGTAAATGCCTATTTCCCTTTTCCAGTTCTTTCAAACGGCGTAGTTCTAGGTTATCCAGACCAGAATACTTTTTCTGTCGAGTAAGCAAGGGCATTTCAGCCCAAGCTTCTCACAGAACCGGACGTGAATGTCTCCATTCATCCGGCTCTTCTTATTCTGTCACCAGCAGGATAAATAACTCCTGCGGAAGGTTTGTATCCCCATTGCCAGTGCACGAAAAGATTAGGATTACTTTTCGCTATCGCCCCAAGCCAATGGATAGACTTTCTTTTATGTCTCTTAAACCTTTTGAACTTCGTCCGTGCCCATAGGGCTAATCGCAAATCAATATGTCTAAAATGTTTGCGAAGAAGCGAGGGATAAAACTTTCCGTAATAGTTTATCCAACCCCTGATAACTGGGTTAATCTTATCCGCTATATCCTCCAATGTAAGTGACCAGCCAACCCATTGATTAACATCCCAAGCACTTATCTTTTCACTTATCCTTTTCTTGGCTTTGTTACTGATTGCTGGATTAAATCCTGTAAAATATATTCCTATCTTACTTTTAACTGCTCTTGGTCTAAAGGTATGACCAAGGAAATCAAACTGGATTTCTCCCCATCTTTCATTACGGTTGCTGTCCTTACAATAAACGATCTTAGTTTTGTCTTTATTGAGAGATAGTCGACAAATATTAAATCGATGATCAATAGCGCTCAATATTTTCTCTGAACTGGCTTGTGTTGGGCAATGACAGACAATATCATCTGCATACCTTTCAAAAGGTATCTCAGGATAAGTTTTACGCATCCATTGATCAAACGCATAATGCAGAAATAAGTTGGACAACAACGGGCCTATCACTGACCCTTGTGGAACCCCTTGTGATCTTTTCATTCGCGAGCCATCTTTTAACTCATAAGGACATGTTAACCATCTTTCGACATACAGAAGTATCCATTTGGTATTGGTATGTCTGGTGAGAGCCTTCATCATCAATCCATGATCTATCGTATCAAAGAATTTGCTAACGTCCAGATCTATTACCCATCGATGCTTTCTGCATTGCTCTTTTGCTGCTGCTAAAGCTTGATGGGCGGATTTCCCCGGACGGTATCCATACGAGTTTTCATGGAAATGGGGATCAATGCTGGGTCCCAAAATTTGTACCACTACCATTTGGGCTACTCGGTCGGCTATCGTTGGTATTCCTAATGGCCTCTTTTTACCATCAGCTTTAGGAATTTCAACGAGTTTCACAGGTGAGGGAATATAACTTCCTGAGCTCATCCGGTTCCAAATTTTATACAGATTTCCTGCGAGATCTTTTTCAAAATCTTGTAAGGTGACCTGATCTATTCCAGCTGAACCCCTGTTTGCTTTTACCAGTTGATAAGCTTCCCATACTTGCCTCTTCCGAATTTCGAATGACTTTGCTGCCTTCATTAATTCTTCCTGTTTTAATAGTTGATTAATTTAAGCCGCTAAATAAGCTGACCGCTTCGCTCCTTTATCATTACAATACTATCATCACTACTACCAGTCAGTCCGCCCCTGTTCCAGGCATCAGTACTTTTACCCTCACAGGGTCCCTGTTTGGGTGTTTCCTTTTGCATCCTGACGACAGGTTCCTATGTTCCATCTAAAAGCCTCTATACAAATCACGCCATCTATATGCCGGATGCCACTTAAGCAATAAGCAGGTAATCCTTAAGTTTATCCCTGACAAACTGGAGTATCAGGTTCTGACATCGTCTCTTCTATTTCGACACCTCATCAATGGTTCCTTTGCAGTCGTCTTTTGTATAGTTACCTGACAGCTTTTGCTGCCTTTTCTTGTATCGCTCACGACCTTAACTCTTTATTAAAGCCGCATACACCGGTTTGAAACCCGCTCCTGCAAGCTGATTCCGGAGGGCCTTCCTCCATCTTCTTGATAGCATCTCTCAACCACGGCTGGTTTAGAGTTCATAGCACACTCCAATTATAAAAGGTAGCCTGGTGCACGCCAAGGCCACGGCAAATATCTGCTGCCGTTTTTCCTGACTCATGTTCTTTGATCGCTGCTACGATCTGGCTTTCACTGATTTTTGACTTCTTCATCTTGCTGTTTTAAAGTTACGAATTTTCGCCTTTTAAACAGTCCGATATTTAGGAGGGGTTACA
>NZ_JAZQPU010000246.1:0-23158 GCF_045628745.1 Pedobacter sp. | reverse complement strand
GTCGTTTGGCATTTCTACAAAACCAAAACCGCGGCTCTGACCAGTTTCACGATCCTTGATAATCCTTAGTGATTTTACTTGACCGAAATCACCAAATACGGCCGTCAATTCATCTTCCCCTACTTCTAAAGGAAGGCCTGTGATAAATATCTTCATTAATGTCTTAAAATTTATACAAATCTAACTAATTTATATGTCTAATTTGCAATGTGAGTGTAAGTTAAAATGTTTTTTTTCCTTTACTTATTAACATCTAACAGAAAAATATGTTTTAAACTAATCATGATTTTTATTCCATTTAAATTTAATCTTTCCATTTTCTCCATCCGTCGCTAAAATATGCAATACAATCCCTTTCATGCGCTTTTTTAATTTCTCTTCAGCATCTTCAATTTCAACATCTTTCTTAGGGTTGCGAAGCGGAATATCTAACGCTATATTGGTACCCAAACCGAGTGAATAAACACCTGCTACATCCATATTGAGCACATTTGAACTAATGTTCATGGGGTTAATTATTATTTTCTCTCCGTTAAGGTCAAATTTACCATTAAGGTTTCTGAAATTAATATTTTTCAAATCTCTCAGCGGGAAAGCAAACTGACCTACACTGGTAATAGGCTCAAAGTTGAGCAACTCTCCTTCTTTAAAATCAAAGATTACATGACCCCGCAAGGAGTTCTTTAAAATCTTCCCTTGCTCTGTCAGGCTACCCGCTAACTTCACTTTCGAGAACAAATAGCCCTTTAAATTATCCGAGGTCAGCGTTGTCAAACCAAAATTATTAAATGCATAAAAGAAATGTTTAATGTCGACATTACTAATGGTCGCATTCATATCAAAGTGGTTAGCCCGCCCCTGCTGACTTAAACTGCCGTTCATCTTCAACAATCCACCAGCATGTTTAACACGAACATTACTCACTGTAATCCCATTTTGACTCAGGTAAAGTTCAGCCCTTGCGTCTGTAGCAAGAAACTTTTGATAATAAAGTTTATCAACCACCATATCCAGTGCCACCCGGCTGCTTTCAAAAACAGCATTCAAATCTTCAGAAAGTGTAGAACTCGATTTTTTCTTGATCTTCTTTACAGGCTTTCTTTGGCTTAAAAACCCAAAGAATTCCCCAAGATACAACTGCGGACTTCTGATTTGCCAGTTTAACAATATCTTTTCTGGTGCTGTATAATAAAGATTCAAAAAGTTTTTTATACTACCTTCCATGTTAACTATGCTCTTGCCACTTTGCAGTCTCAGGTTTTTAATCAGCAGGTCTTTCTCCGTAAATACGAGTGATACAGATGAATTTTTAAAATTTAACCCACGAGGCACATAATTAATGTCAGCATCCTTAATCACAACCGTACCTTTTACATAAGGTTTAGTCAGTTTAAAATCAACGATATCAGCACTATAAGCTAATTTAACGCCAGCCCTACCACCATTAAACTTTAAAAGATCTTCACCAATGACCTCATTTAAACGAGAGATATCGAAATTCGATTGAAACATGCCTGTGGCCACTGGGCGCTCCAGGTTATTGATGGCTGCAGTATCTATATTAACGGGAATGCCTTCATAAAGCCCTGTAAAGTGATAGAGCCTAACCGCAGAATTGGCGTCATTGAAACCTCTGCCTTTAAAATTTTCATTGGTATAGGAGCCGTCGAAATTGCAGTTCTTTACTTTCCCCCCTGGCGTTACCAAAACATTTTGTCTTACCAATGCGCCAACATTGATTAAAGGATCACCACCGCCACCCATATTTCCAGTAATGTTACAGTTAACACTGATCGGTTTTTCGAGATTAAACAGCTTTAATTTTTTACTGATATTAGGTGTGAGCAAGGCATAAGCATTAACCCATAATATTTCAGGTGCTTTAATGTTAATGGAAAATTCAACAGGGTTTTTTGCCATTTTAAACTTGCCACCTAAAATAAAATCTTCCTCACCAATCTTTACTTTTTTTGGATCTACGGTTACCACTTCAGTTTGATTGTCATAATGGACAAGGAAGGGTCCTTCAAGCAGTTTATCTTTCATAAAACTGCCTTTCCGCGTATTAAAAGCAAGGCTTTTGACCATGGTTTTTAATTTTAAATCTGCCTGCCAGCCTGAACTTGGGTAATCGATTTTGCCGACCAGTTGATTCACCTCAAAGTGAAACAACTTATGTCCTTTTTGATTGTCAACAATGAAAATTCCGTTGTTTAAGGTGAGTCGCTTTAATTCAGCACTAGTGCTACTTTCCTCTTTTTTGGAAGTGTCTTTATTTTTTTTCTTTAAAGCAGAGGTATTGGTATACCCATTCGTATCAGTATATAGGTAAATTGAAGCCTGATCAATGGTAATTCTTTTGATCTCAATGGTTCCTTTAATTAAGGCCAGTGGATTAACCGCAATATCAAATTTCTTAGCTGATAACAGCGTGTGTTTGTGCTGTTTCCATTGTTTGTCTTTAATCTCTACATTATTTAAAGTCATAGACAGGCCAGGAAATCCGCCTAAGAATGTGGGCTCCATTCCCCCAATGGAAAGATCACCTTCCAGGTTCTTATTTAATTCTTTGGTAACCGAGACAAGGATTTCTTTTTTATTAGCGTGAACATATAATGCTGCCACAACGTACATGAAAAGAACCAGACCAATAACAATAGCAAATACTTTGAGGAGAATTTTTGACCAGTGAGGCATTAAATTATATTTTTCAATTAACAATGTAAAGGTCAAATTGTTTGATCAATTGATTTTTTATGGTTAAAAAACATTTTTGATATAGGGACGAGCATTAAGCCGCAAATGCCAAAAACGATAAAAGACACCCTCAAACCGAAAGCATGAGCAAGGTAACCAATTAATGGCGGGCCAATCAGCATGCCTGTAATGGAATATGTGGCGATGATAGAAATCGCCAAACCTGGCGAATACTTGCGCGAAGAGCCAGCCAGTGCATAAGACATGGGTACCACTGCGGCTGTTCCAAAACCTACTAAAGAAAAACCAATCATGGCTGTCCAGAAATAAGGAAATACAGTGGAGAGCAAAATGCCCATAACAATAAATAGGCTGCACATGATATAAGTAGCCTGCATACCGATCCTATCAATAATAGCATCAGAAAGAAAACGTGACAGCGCCATGAAAGTCATAAATATGAGGTAACCGTAAGTAAAAATCTTTACTTTAATCACTTCCTGGAAATAAATTCCGCTCCAGTCGAACATCCCACCTTCACAAATAGCAGAGCAAAAAACAATCAGACCCAGAAAAAATATATAAGGATCAGGTTTACGAATCATAATTTTGTTACCTGTAGTGGAACGGTCATCCTTTAACAAAAACTGGTAGGCATACAACGTGGCTGCTAAAGCTAGCATACCCACAATAACAAAGTGCAGCTGCATACTGATGTTGAGGGCAATGAACAAGGTAGAAAGGGCAATGCCGGCAATACCACCTGTGCTCCAATAACCATGGAAAGAACCGATAATTTTTTTATCGTAAAGTTTCTGCAAGGTAATGGCCTGGGTATTGACAGAAATATTAAATATTCTGGTGGTAAAAGCAAAGATCATCACCGCTATCACCAGCGTAAACGTGCTTTGTGCAAAGCCTATTAAGGCCAGGGACACCATATTCAACCCATAGCCTACCGCCAGGGGAACCCTGCTATTGAAACGGGACACCAGCCAGCCAGACAAAGGCAGGCCTAACAAAGAACCTATGGGTAATGCTAATAAAATAGTACCCAGCTCTGCTTCATTAAAGTTAAAGAATGTTTTTATAGTTGGAATTCTTGAGGCCCAGGTAGAAAAACTAATACCTGACATGAAGAAAAAAAGACTTAAAAAAATTCTGTGCTTATTTTTCGTGATCATAAGATTTTTAGGAAATGCAAAGGTAAGGATTATGCCTAATTTTAATTTATTAAAACATAAATATGATCCACTTGTTCTTTAAGCACAAAAAACATCTGATTATGAAACTAAATAAAATTATATCTGGCTGTGCATCAAGCAAAAATGATTCATCCATGCCAATAGTAGCCTTGTTAGCCGGCCTAGCAGTTGGAGCCGTTGTAGGAATGTTGTTTGCCCCGGAAAGTGGTGCAGACATCAGAGGAAAAATCTCAGATAAAGCTGGTGACTTAGCAGAAAGTGTTAAAGATAAAGTTCAAACCGTTAAGGATAAGTTCAGCTCAGAAGTTGACCACGCAGTAGAAGTAAAAGACCAGGTAGTTGGCGACCTTAGAAAGAAAACCAAGGACGTAGCAGATCATTTGCAGGGAAACCAAGACCAGCCAGGCGCTGCACCTGATGCACCGCAAAATATTTAAATCATCACCAAAAGGGCCGGAAGCATTTTCCAGCCCTTTTTTGTTTTGCTCTCCTTTCCTGTCCCCGGATTCCTTCTTCCAGCCTCTCTCTAAACATAAGCGTACCTAACCACGGCTTTTCTTTTTAATATCCCAAAAACAGCCTGTAAATTTCTACCTTTACACCTTATACTAAAAATAACAGCCATTGAAGCTGATGGCTTAACTGAACACACATGATAGCAATAGGACAATACAACGATTTAAGGATCATTAATAAAACCGAAAACGGACTTATTTTAACAGACGGCGATAAAGAGGTGCTGTTACCTTATAATCTGGTACCACCAAATACTGAAACAGGAGAAAATATAAATGTTTTCGTATATATTCATAAAGACGGTAGCCTTTTAGCTACCACAAAGAAACCTTTAGCCTGCGTAGGTGATTTTGCTTTCCTTACCGTTGTTGATGATGGCGAAAATGGTGTATTTATGGACCTTGGCATCGATAAAGATGTTTATGTCCCAGAAAAAGAACAGAAAAGACCTATGTTTAAAGGCGACAAACATGTTGTTTATGTGTTTTTAGATGGTAGCAATGACCGTATGGTGGCTTCCTCGAGGTTAACTAACTTTGTTGAAGAAGAGGCTATTGACCTTGATGAGGGTGATGAGGCAAGTTTACTCATTGTAGACAAATCTGACTTAGGTTACAATGCTATTGTTGACAATAAATATATAGGTTTATTATATACTAATGAGCTATTTGATGAGCTTCAACCTGGAGAAATCCGCAAAGGGTGGATCAAAAAAATTAGGATAGATGGTAAAATTGACCTGAGTCTGCAGCCGATGGGATATAGCCATATCCTTGATAATAAAGACAATGTACTTGATGAATTGAAGGCCTCTGGAGGTATTATTGCTTTAGGCGACAAAAGCTCACCGGATGATATTTACGATCGTTTCAAAATCAGTAAAAATGCCTTTAAGAAAATTATTGGGGGTTTATACAAAGACCGCTTAATTACAATTTCAGATTACGAAATAAAAATATTTAAAGACGAAGAAGCGGAATAAATCATGATATCGACGCCCTCAAAATTACCTGGTACTGGCACAAACATTTTTTCTGCCATGTCATTATTAGCTGAACAACATCAGGCTATTAACCTTTCCCAGGGTTTCCCTGATTATGATTGCGATCCTAAATTAACAGAACTGGTCAATGAAGCCATGAAAGGTGGCTTCAACCAATATGCACCTATGGCGGGTTTGCTATCTTTACGCGAGCTCATCGCCAATAAAGTGCAGCATTTATATCAGGCCTCCTATAACCCGGAAACAGAAATTACGGTTACCGCAGGTGGTACACAGGCTATTTTTACGGCACTGGCTTCTTGCATCAATCCAGGTGATGAGGTGATTATTTTTGAACCTGCCTATGACTGCTATGCACCAACCATCAAAATGTTTGGCGGATTGGTAAAGCCTTATGTTATGCATGCCCCAAACTATACCATAGATTGGGACATGGTTAAAAAGCTGTTCAGTGCCAACACTAAAATGATCATCTTAAACAGTCCGCATAACCCTACAGGTTGCGTATTAGCTGAAAAAGACCTTCAGGAACTGATCAAATTGACAAAAAATACAGATGTGCTCATTCTCAGCGATGAGGTATATGAGCATGTTATTTATGATGGTCAGCCTCACCTCAGTGTTTCCAGCTATCCCGAGTTGAAAGAACGTGCTTTTGTGGTTGCCTCTTTCGGTAAGCTATTACACACTACAGGCTGGAAAACAGGCTATTGCATTGCCCCATCATTTTTAATGAAGGAGTTTAGAAAGATACACCAGTACAATGTTTTTTCTGTCAACACCCCCATGCAGGTGGCCATTGCCAAATACCTTGAAGATACCAGCGTTTATACAGCGCTGTCTTTATTCTTTCAAGAAAAGCGAGATTCATTTCGCAACATGCTTGCTCAAACTAAGTTTGAATTGTTACCTTGCAAGGGCTCTTACTTTCAATGTGTAACCTATAAAAAAATTAGCCAGGAGAGCGATGTTGCGCTTGTCACCCGTTTAATTAAGGAATTTGGCGTAGCAGCCATACCCCTGTCTGCATTTTACAGTAGGAATACGGATAGTTATGTTTTGAGATTTTGTTTCGCCAAGAAGCAAGAAACACTCGAAAAAGCCGTTGAAAGATTAATGAAACTATAATTTAAAATCCTTTACCAATTAGAACATGGAACAACCAAGTCATCTCACCCTGGGCAATTTAAAGATCACTGTTTTCCAGGCATACTTATTTTGGGAAAACGTAGATAAAAATCTGCAGAATCTTTCTTTAAGGTTATCAACAGGTGTAAAGGAAAAAACTGACCTTATTATTTTACCAGAGATGTTCAGTACCGGTTTCAGCATGAATCCCCAGGTTTTAGCAGAGGAAATGAACGGTAAAACCATGGAATGGATGGCCCTCATGGCTAAAAAATACGATTGCGTAGTAACTGGCAGCATCATCATTAAAGAAAACGGTAAATATTACAACCGTTTAATCTGGATGAACCAGCAAAACGAATATAAATACTATGATAAGCGCCATTTGTTTAGCATGGGTAAAGAAGACGAGCATTATACAGCAGGAAATGAGCGTGTAATTGTTGAACTCAAAGGATGGAAAATACGCTTATCTACCTGTTATGATCTCCGCTTCCCCGTTTGGTTGCGTAATCAGGATCAGGAATATGATATTTTATTAATTATTGCCAGCTGGCCAGATGCAAGAACAGCACACTGGAAAGCATTGATACCTGCAAGAGCCATAGAAAACCAGAGTTACGTTATTGCGGTCAACAGAGTGGGCCATGATGGAAATCAGGTTTACCATAGCGGACATTCCATGTGTATAGACCCTTTTGGGAACACGGTTTACTATAAACCTGAAGATGAAGACTTGTATACTTTCACTATTGGCTATGAAGAATTAGTTAAAATTAGAAAGGGCTTTCCTTTTCTGCAGGATGCTGATCATTTTACAATAGTTTAAACCGATCAAAACATTATCTTTGCGCAAAGATGAAGCACATACGTAATTTTTGCATAATTGCACATATTGATCACGGTAAGAGTACCTTAGCGGATCGTTTATTAGAATACACCAAAACCATTACTCAACGCGAGTCACAAGCGCAGTTGCTGGATAACATGGATCTGGAACGTGAACGCGGAATTACGATCAAAAGTCACGCGATACAAATGAACTATACAGTTGACGGACAAGAATATATCCTCAACTTAATTGACACCCCGGGCCACGTAGATTTCTCATATGAGGTTTCCCGCTCTATTGCTGCCTGTGAAGGCGCTTTATTGATTGTGGATGCTTCTCAGGGAATTCAGGCGCAAACGATCTCCAATTTATACCTTGCCTTAGAGCATGACCTGGAGATTATCCCTATTTTAAATAAAATGGATCTGCCTGGTGCGATGCCTGAAGAGGTTAAAGACCAGATTATAGACCTTATAGGCTGTAAAAGAGAAGAAATTATTCCTGCATCCGGAAAAACCGGTTTAGGGGTGATGGACATTCTTCAGGCCATTATTGACCGTGTGCCAGCACCGGTAGGTGATCCTGAAGCACCTTTGCAAGCACTGATCTTTGACTCTGTATTCAACTCTTTCCGCGGTATCATTGCTTATTATAAAGTAGTGAACGGCGAAATTAGAAAAGGTGATAAAGTAAAGTTCATCAACACTGGCAAAGAATACCTTGCTGATGAGGTAGGTGTACTTAAATTAAATATGCTACCCAAATCGGTAGTAAAAACCGGTGATGTAGGTTACATCATCTCTGGTATCAAAGAAGCCCGTGAAGTAAAAGTTGGTGATACCATTACCAATGTTGCCCGCCCCTCTTTAGATGTGATCCAAGGCTTTGAAGAAGTAAAACCAATGGTATTTGCTGGTATTTACCCCGTAGATACAGATGAGTTTGAAGAACTTCGCGAAGCCATGCATAAATTGCAGCTTAACGATGCTTCTATTGTATTTGAACCTGAAAGTTCTGCAGCCTTAGGCTTCGGTTTCCGTTGTGGTTTCCTGGGCATGCTGCACATGGAAATTATACAGGAACGCCTGGAACGCGAATTCGATATGACGGTAATTACCACCGTACCCAACGTATCTTATATTGCAAATACTACTCGTGGCGAAGAGATTGTTGTCAATAACCCTTCTGACCTTCCAGATCCTGGAAAACTTGAAGCTGTACAAGAGCCTTTCATCAAAGCCAATATCATTACCAAGGCTGAGTTTGTAGGCCCTGTTATGTCATTATGTATCCAGAAACGCGGTATCATCATCAATCAGTCTTACCTGACTTCAGATCGTGTAGAGTTGGTATTTGAAATGCCAATGGGTGAAATTGTATTCGACTTTTACGATAAGCTTAAAACTATTTCTAAAGGTTATGCTTCATTCGATTACCACCAGATCGGCTACCGCCAGTCAGACCTTGTACGTTTAGATATCTTGTTGAATGGTGAACATGTTGATGCTTTATCTTCCCTGATCCACCGCTCTAATTCTTATGACTTCGGAAAGAAAATTTGTGAAAAGTTAAGAGAGTTAATTCCACGACAACAGTTTGACATTGCTATTCAGGCTTCTATTGGTGCTAAAGTTATCGCCAGAGAAAATGTGAAAGCGATGCGTAAAGATGTTACGGCCAAATGTTATGGTGGTGATATTTCTCGTAAACGTAAACTTTTGGAGAAACAGAAAAAAGGTAAAAAACGTATGCGCCAGGTGGGTAATGTAGAAATACCACAAACTGCATTCATGGCAGTATTGAAATTAGATTAACAAAAAGGTTTTAATATATCAATAAAAAAATAAAACAGGAAATACCATTATGCAGTTACTAGACGGGAAATTCGCTTCAGAAAAAATTAAGTTAGAGATTGCTGCTGAAGCGGCAGAATTTTTGACGGAAAGCGGACGTAAACCTCATTTAGTAGCCATTTTGGTGGGTAATGACGGTGGCAGTGAAACCTACGTGGCCAGTAAGATGAAAAACTGTGAAAAAGTCGGCTTTCAGTCGTCATTGATCAGGTATGACAATACTGTAACGGAGGAAGAACTCTTACAAAAAATTGAAGACATCAACAAAGATCAAACTGTTGATGGTTTAATTGTACAACTGCCCTTACCTAAACATATTGATCCTGAAAAGGTTACAGAAGCCATCGACTACAGAAAAGACGTGGATGGCTTCCATCCTATTAACCTGGGGAGGATGATGAGAAACCTACCTTGTTTTATTCCTGCTACACCTTATGGTATTTTGTTAATGCTCAAGGCTTACGAAATTGATACCACTGGTAAACATTGTGTAGTAGTGGGCAGAAGTAATATTGTGGGTAGCCCCATGAGTATTTTAATGGCCCGCAATGCAAATCCGGGAAATTGTACCGTTACCTTAACCCATAGTAAAACTGCCAATCTTAAAGAAATTACTTTACAAGCAGACATTATTGTTGCCGCCATTGGTAAAAAGAATTTTGTAACTGCAGATATGGTAAAACCAGGTGCCATCATCATTGATGTGGGTATCAACAGAGAAACGTCAGCATCAACAAAATCTGGCTTTAAGCTTTATGGCGATGTAGATTTTGATCATGTGGCGCCAAAAGCCTCATGGATTACGCCTGTTCCGGGTGGCGTAGGTTTAATGACCATTGTAGGTTTATTGAAGAATACTTTAGCTTCAGCTAAGAAAGAGATTTACAGTTAATCTCTTTCTTCCCCTTTAAACATTCTACTCAACCAGCTTTCTTTCAAACCTATATACAAACCGTCGCTCCTGTTTTCTACAGGGAAAACGTTAATGTAATCGCCTTGTCCTTCGGCACCTCTGCCGGTTTTTAAATCATACTCACGCCGGTGCACCGGGCATACCAATTGCCCATTTTTACACCATCCGTTGCTTAAAATTCCACCTGCATGTGGACAAACATTCGCTAAAACAAACACTTCTCCTTTATTTTTAACAAGGCAAAGTTTTCGTCCACCAACGTTTATTTGCTGAACAAAATCTTCATTAGGAATTTCTATTGGTATTTTATGCCATTTTAACATAGGATAGGAAACAATTTTAAGCACAAATTTCACAGAGAGGTCATATAAACCAAGATCAATTTACATATAATCTGATAACTCTTTATATTTATTTACCTTTGTAAAATTCTATGGCACATCAAATACCAAGCGACGGCACTCTACTTCCTTTAATGGAAGAATTTTACACAATACAAGGCGAAGGATATCACACAGGCAAAGCAGCCTATTTTATCCGTTTAGGAGGCTGCGATGTGGGTTGTCATTGGTGCGATGTAAAAGAAAGCTGGGATGCAGAATTACATCCACTTACTTCTGCAGATGAGATCGTTGCCAAAGCAGCAACTTTCCCTGGTAAAGCCGTAGTGATTACCGGTGGTGAGCCTTTAATCTATAACATGGATTACCTGACCGCAAAACTGCAGGAACAAAATATATTAACTTTTATAGAAACTTCTGGCGCCTACCCTCTTTCCGGCACCTGGGATTGGATCTGCTTATCTCCTAAAAAGTTCAAAGCACCTCGTCCTGACATTACCCTGTTTGCCAATGAGCTGAAAGTGATTGTGTTCAACAAAAGTGACTTTGCCTGGGCTGAACAATATGCGCAAATGGTATCGCCAAGTTGTAAGCTTTATTTGCAGCCAGAATGGTCTAAATCGAATGAAATTACCCCGCTGATTATTGACTATGTCATGGCGAACCCTAAATGGGAAATTTCTTTGCAAACGCATAAATACCTGAACATTCCTTAACAAATCTTCTGTTTTGATGAATTGCCTTACCTCTTTTTTCCATAAGGTGATTAAATAACTATGTCATCATTTTCTGTCACCTTATAGTTGAGCTATGGTTTCCATAGCATTGAGAAGGCGATTATATATCCAGGGGATATAGCATGGCCCTACAAAGGCCCTACCAACGCCCTATGAATGCCCTCTAAACTAATACTTGTAGACAAGTTGCTATATACTCGAAAAAGACTTTCCGTGAATGAAAATTCTTGAATTTGATAAATTATTAAGCCTCATTGGAAAATAAGTAAAATTACTTAAGATTACACACATTAGGATTATAATGTATATTTTCGCTACATCTCATTGAACATTATTACGTAAATAGACTTATGCTTTCTGAAGAAATAAAAGAAAATACAAAAACCAACCACCAAACGTTGGAGAAGAAAATGATAGGGAAAATGCGTTCCATCGAAAGTAAAGATGACTATGCAAATTTCTTAGCTATATTTTACAGTTATTTTGGAGGATTAGAACTTGCCATCAACAAACATTTAGATTCTTCGGTTTTACCAGATTATGGGCAACGCAGAAAAACAGCTGCCCTTGTAGATGACTTGGGTGCTTTAGGACATACCTTACCGACATTGGCTGTTGATGGTTCTTTACCTGAAATTGAAAATCATTACCAGGCTTTGGGTGCCTTATATGTTATTGAAGGCTCTACTTTAGGCGGTAGAATCATTTGCAAAATGCTGAGCAAACAAATGGATTTTATTGACGACTCTGTGTTGTCGTTTTTTAATGGCTATGGAGAACAAACCGATAGCATGTGGCAGGTTTTTAAGCAAACTATGGACTTACCGGCAAACGAACAGCAGCACGAAACCATCATTAATGCGGCCAACCAAACTTTCCTTCATTTTGGAGAGTGGTTTGACAACAATTAAAAAGGCTATTTATTAAAGCTCACAAAAAATGAGGAGCCTTTATTTAATTCGCTTTCGGCCCAGATGTTACCTCTGTGTTTTTCAACTATGCGTTTAACAATTGACAGCCCTACACCAGAACCTTCAATATCTTTAACATTCTTCATCCTGTTGAAGAGTTGAAACACATGAGGGAGATCGTTAGCTGCTATACCCAGTCCATTGTCTTTAATGGTATAACAAATATAAGTACCATTTTGAACGCCTTCAATGTGTACATGGGCATTAGCTACAGGTCTTGAATATTTAACGGCATTACTAATCAGGTTTGAGAAAACCTGCATCATCATCATGGGGTCGCCCTGCAGGTCTGGTGTTTCGCCAATAGTAATGCTTAAGGTGCTGCTTTCATGCACCAGGTCAAGGTCATCTATGATTTTATGAATTAAGGCCTTTGCATCAATCAAAACATAGGTAATTTCTGACCTTCCAATTCTGGAGTAGTCAAGTACAGCGTTGATCATTAAATTCATTTGATCGGCCCTGTTTTCTATCCGGCTAACTAATTTCTGCTCGCGTTCATTAAAGCTTTTTCCCCTGGCTAAGAGCTGGGCGTAACTTTTGATGGCTGCAATAGGGTTTTTTAAATCATGAGAGATGGTATAACTAAAAGTATCCAACTCCTCATAGGCATATTGTAATTTCTCATTCAATAAGCGAATTGCGCCTGCTTTTTGACTAATGGCATACGTAATTTCATCTTTTAAACGATGCACTGAACTGATTTCTTCTTTAGTCCAGCTTACAGAAGTTGCTGTTACTGTTTGTGACCATTTTTCAAAAGAATGTCGGGGAGAGATTTGCAGTAATCCATTTGCATCTATATCCACCGTTTTTTCTGGATTTCCTGCCCAGGTGATAAATTGAAGATGTTCAGGTTTAAAGAACAGCACATATTCTTCTAATTCTTTGGAAATGACCACAACCATCAGCCCACTGGCGACATCAGCAAAGTCCCTTGCCTCGGGATACACTGCCGAAAGTTTGGTAAAATGAGCTGTAGGCTTACTTTGATTTTCTTTTAACCAACTGATCAAATGGCCCAGCTGATCATCATTAGGCGTTTTACCTAGTTTGTGTATAGACTTTTCATAAACCAATACTGCACCACTTGCCTCTACCGTATCGAGTATGGTCACTGTTCTGTTGGTCAGCGCTTCCTGGATAGTGGTGGTTTCTTGTAACTGCTTAGTTAAGCTGTCTAAATGAGTACTAAAAAGATCTTGCGTATGTTGATGGATTTCTTCTTGCCTGTATTCTAATGCAGATGACAAAATCTGTCCCAGCAATTTTGATGACTCGCGTGATTTATAATCAATCATCCTCGGTGTATAGCTGTGACAAGCAATAAGTCCCCACAATTCTTCTTTATACATCAAGGAGATGCTAAAGCTGGAAGCTACGCCCATATTTTTGAGGTATTGGATATGGATTGGAGACACTGCCCGGAGTTGTGAATTAGTTAACGGTAACGCCTGCCCATGATTGCGTGTGGTTAGAATCTTTGATGGTACCGTATTAACATCCGCAATAATGCGGGTAAGGTTAATTTTATATAAATCCCTTGCCTGTTTTGGAATATCAGATGCAGGGTAATGCAGGCCTAGCCATGATTCCAGGTCATTATTTCTGGCCTCCGCCACTACTTCACCATGTCCATCTTCAGCAAAACGGTAGATCATTACCCTGTCGTAACCAATAGCATTTTTAACCTGTAAAGCAGAATTATCAAGAAGGCTTTGCAAGTTTTTGTCGGCTAGCATTTTAGAAATAGAATAGCCCATCATTTTCTGCACATCGGTTTCATGAACAGCAAGTGCTGGTTCAAATTCCAATAAATAATTATCGCCAGCCGTTGAAAAAATGAGGTAATGTGGCTGACCAGAAATTTGTATCCTTAAGGAATCAATCTGTTCGAAGCTTTTGTTGATCTTTCCCAGGTTAAGGAGGTTGCTTATAAAGCCTGCGGGATAGTTATTACCCAAGAGTGTTTCTATATATTGAAGGTGATGACCTAAGAGAGTTACGCCTTCCACTTGAAGCAAGTCTACAATGTTCTCACTACAATGGCTAACCACATAATCCTGATCAAGCACCACTAAGAAACCGTGTGATTGAATTTGCCCGGGAATATGAATTGGCTCCCGATCGCAGTTATTTAGATCTACCTTAAATTCTGTCATATTTGAGGGTTTATTCAAATATGCAGTAATTTAATTAGTTTTGGGCAATCAAAAAGGCATTTAAATACAAGTAGTTAAAGCTAACCTTGAGGGCTAAGGTTAAAAAAGCAGTTAAATAACCGCTTTTCTAATTCTTATTAATTTTTCCAGAAGTGCTTCCAGGTGATCCAGATGGAGCATATTCGCACCATCAGATTTGGCATTAGCAGGATCGGGGTGTGTTTCTATAAATAAGCCATCGGCACCCACAGCAATTGCTGCTTTCGCAATAGTGGCAATTAATTCAGGCTTACCACCTGTGACGCCACTGCTCTGGTTAGGTTGCTGTAAAGAATGCGTACAATCCATTACCACAGGAACGCCAAAACTTTGCATTTCAGGCAAACCACGGTAATCAACAATTAAGTCCTGGTAACCGAATGTATTACCCCTATCTGTTAAAATAACCCTGTCATTGCCTGCTTCTTTTACCTTCTCCACTGCAAACTTCATAGAGCCGGCAGATAGAAACTGACCTTTTTTAACGTTAACCACTTTGCCTGTTTTCGCAGCTGCGATTAACAGGTCAGTTTGACGACATAAAAAGGCGGGAATCTGCAGCACATCAACATAAGCTGCTGCCATAGCAGCTTCATCACTTTCATGAATATCAGTAACTGTAGGAACGTCAAAAGTCTGACCTACCTTTTCTAAAATCCGGAGCGCTTTTTCATCGCCTATGCCCGTAAAAGAACTGCCTTTAGAACGGTTGGCTTTACGATAAGACCCTTTAAAAATATATGGAATTTCTAATTTATTGGTAATGGTAATGATCCGCTCCGCAATGCGCATGGCCATATCTTCACTTTCAATAGCACAAGGACCTGCCATTAAGAAGAAATTACCAGACTGTGTAAACTTTAACTTATCTATATTGAAATTGATCATGTAAATTTTTATAAGGGCTAAACAAATTAGTTACCAAGTTCAGACATGAACTTAATTCTCATTAGCTGAATTTCTTCACGGGTATAATCTGTTTCACCTAAATCTTTCAATGCAGAATCTATAGAATCATTATCTGCAGAGCGGAAATAATCAAACACTTCATCCTGACGATCTTCATCAATCATTTCATCAACAAAATAATTCAAGTTTAGTTTAGTACCAGAATTTACAATAGCCTCAATTTCTTTCAGGATGTCAAAATAAGTGATCCCTTTAGCTTTGGCAATGTCTTCCAGCCCAATCTGGCGGTCAACATTTTGTATGATAGAAACTTTAAGCTGAGATTTGTTAGCTTGCGTTTTAATAATTAAATCAACAGGGCGTTCAATATCGTTGTCTTCAACATATTTCTTGATGAGCTCAATAAATGGTGCCCCAAATTTAAAGGCTTTACCATTACCGACGCCAGAAATCTGTTTCAGTTCTTCCATGGTGATGGGATAGTGCGTACACATTTCCTCAAGCGAAGGATCCTGAAAAACTACAAATGGCGGAACATTTTTCTGCTTGGCAATTTTCTTGGTCAGGTCTTTTAACAACTGTAAAAGTTGGGTGTCTAAAGCACCAGAACCATGTTTTACATCATCTTCATCATCACCCGGAGCGGCGTCAATTGGATCATTCAGCACAAATTTAAGGCTGTAAGGATTTTCAATAAAGTCGCGTCCTGAATTTGTTAAGTGCAATAAGCCATAGTTATCAATATCCTTAGATAAGAAATTATTAAGTACGGCCTGGCGGATTAAGGATTTCCAAAGGTTCTCCCCTTCAATTTTGCCCAATCCATATTCCATGAGTTTGGAATGCTCGTAAGCAATGGTCTGTGCGGTTTCGGTGCCCATTAATATATTCAGGATATGGGCATCGTCGAATTTTTCGCCTATATTTTTGATGAGCGTTAAAACAGCTTTTAACTGTTCTTCAGCATCAAACTGTCTTTTAGGTTTTCTACAGTTATCACACATGCAGTTACAACCTGTTTCATTAAAGTTTTCACCGAAGTAATGCAGGATTTGTTTTCTGCGGCATACACCAGATTCAGCATAGTCGATCACTTCCTTCAAGATTTGTGTACCAATTTCTCTTTCAGAAACAGGTTTATCTTTCATGAACTTAGCCAGCTTGTCAACATCTTTCTGAGCATAAAAAGCCACACATATACCTTCACCACCATCTCTACCTGCTCTACCTGTCTCCTGATAATAACCCTCCATACTTTTGGGGATATCATGGTGAATAACAAATCTAACATCAGGTTTATCGATACCCATGCCAAAAGCAATGGTAGCAACAATTACCTGGGCATCTTCCATCAGAAATTTATCTTGTGTATCAGCTCTAACCTTAGGTTCAAGTCCTGCATGGTATGGTAAGGCCTTGATACCGTTTAAATTAAGGCTTTCCGCTACTTCTTCCACCTTTTTACGGCTTAAGCAATAGATGATACCAGATTTACCGGTATTTTGCTTAATGTACCTGATAATTTCTTTAACCACATCACGCTTAGGGCGGATCTCATAAAATAAGTTGGGTCTGTTAAAAGAAGATTTAAATAAGGTAGCTTCCATCATCTGCAGATTCTTGATGATATCTTGCTGAACTTTGGGGGTTGCTGTAGCGGTAAGTGCTATAATAGGAATGTCTTCACCAAGACCACTGATTACCTGTCTTATTTTTCTGTATTCTGGTCTGAAATCATGTCCCCACTCAGAAATACAATGGGCTTCATCAACTGCAACAAAAGAAATTTTAATCAATTTAAAGAAATCGATATTATCTTGCTTAGATAGAGATTCTGGTGCTACGTATAAGAGTTTGGTTTGTCCACTTAACAAATCACTCTTCACCTGTGCAATATCAGTCTTATTTAAAGAAGAATTAAGAAAATGGGCGATGCTATCATTACCACCGAAGGCCCTGAGCTGATCAACCTGATTTTTCATCAAGGCAATGAGTGGTGAAATAACTATTGCTGTACCCTCACTCATCAGTGCAGGTAATTGATAACATATAGATTTACCACCTCCAGTAGGCATGATTACAAATGTATTCTTTCTTTCAAGAACATTGGTGATAATTGACTCCTGATCACCTTTAAAATTATCAAAACCAAAAAAGTTTTGTAAGTTGTCGAACAACGACTTTTTCACATCCATTTTGTGTATAAAATATTCCGTGCTATTTTTGATTCAAAATAACATAATTTTGGCCTAATTAAAGCATTAAGTTACTAATTAATTCTGTTTGAAAAGTAAAAAATCAATTATAGAGGCTGGAATCAACACGTTAGCGTTGGAATCAGAAGCCATTTTAGGCTTAATAAAGAGCATAAATGAAGATTTTGTGACTGCTGTAACGTTAATCTTACAGAGTAGAGGCCGTGTTGTGGTTACAGGAATTGGAAAAAGTGCGATCATTGCACAAAAAATTGTGGCAACTTTTAATTCTACGGGCACTCCCGCAGTATTTATGCATGCGGCAGATGCAGTGCATGGCGACCTAGGCATGATACAAATTGACGACATTATCATCTGCATTTCAAAAAGTGGAAATACACCTGAGATCAAAGTATTAGCACCACTGTTAAAACAATCTGGCAATACGTTAATAGGTATGGTGGGCCAGCTGGATTCTACTTTAGCGCAACATGCTGACCTGATTTTAAATACCACGGTAGAAAAGGAAGCTTGTCCGCATAACCTTGCCCCTACCACAAGCACTACAGCGCAGCTGGCCATGGGTGATGCGCTAGCCGTTGCTTTATTGCATACCCGCGACTTCAAGAAAGATGATTTTGCCAAGTTCCATCCGGGTGGTTCTTTAGGCAAAAAGCTTTATCTCAAAGTATGTGACCTTGCCGTAAAGAATGAAAAACCACAAATAGCACCTGGTGCGCCTATAAAGGATGTCATCATTGAAATTAGCCAAAATAGACTCGGTGTAGTGGTTGTGGTAGAAAAAGATGCGGTACTGGGTATCATTACTGACGGTGATATTAGAAGAATGTTGGAAAAACATTCTAATTTAGCAGATATTATGGCAAAAGACATCATGAATAGTAATCCTAAAAAGATTGACGAAAGTAGTTTAGCCATAAATGCATTAGAGATAATTAAGCAAAATAATATTACGCAATTATTGGTCACCAAAGGTGATCAGTATTTTGGTATTATACATTTACATGACCTTCTGCAAGAAGGTATAATTTAACCCTCATTTTAAAAGAAGCATGAATAAAAACAATTATGCGTTAATTATGGCCGGTGGCATCGGAAGTCGCTTTTGGCCGGTTAGCAGAACAGAATTCCCAAAACAGTTTATCGACTTCTTTGGAACAGGAAAAACACTTTTACAAAGTACATACGACCGTTTTTTAAGAATTTGCCCGGCCGAGAACATCTTTATCGTTACCAACGAATTGTATACATCTATCATTAAAGAACAAATACCAGGTATACAAGATAACCAAATTTTAGCAGAACCTATCATGCGTAATACAGCACCTTGTATTGCTTACGGGTCCATGAAAATTGCCGAGATTAATCCAAATGCGACTATTGTTGTTGCTCCTTCAGATCATACCATAGCTAACCAAGATAAATTTATTGCAGCCATTGAAAAGTCATTACATGCAGCTGCCAATAACGACTGTTTGATTACCTTAGGGATCGAGCCAAGCAGACCTGATACAGGTTATGGGTACATACAATATACAGATAATGAATTAGCTTCAGATCCTGAGCTTTACAAAGTTAAACTTTTTACAGAGAAGCCTAATCTTGACCTTGCTAAATCTTTCATTCAGAGTGGCGACTTTTTATGGAATGCCGGTATTTTTATATGGTCAGCAAAGTCCATCAATAATGCATTTGAAAAGCATTTACCAGATATGCATGAGATTTTTCAACACGGACAGGCATTTTACAATACGCCTAATGAAGCCTCATTTATTGCTAATGCCTATCAACAGTGTACCAATATTTCTATTGATTTTGCGATCATGGAAAAAGCAGACAATGTTTATGTTTTACCTGCTGAGTTCGGCTGGTCTGACTTAGGCACCTGGGCATCTATTTATGAAATGGCAGAAAAGGACTATGTAGGTAATGCAGTGATTCCTGCAGAGAAAGTTATCATGTTTAATTCATCTAATTGCATGGTTAACGTACCAGACGGTAAATTAGTGATATTAAATGGATTGCATGATTACATCGTAGTTGAATCTAACAACATTTTAATGATCTGCCCACGAAGTGAAGAGCAAAGTGTTAAACAAGTTGTTGCAGATATCAAGTCAAAATTCGGCACTAAGTATATTTAAAACAGCGTTAAAGTAAATTTACTGTCGTGCTTTAGAGAATTATTCTAAAAAGCACGACGGTTTTTTTATGCCCTTTGTCTAATGGCTTCGTAAAGAATGATCCCTGTTGAAACAGATACATTCAGTGAGCCGATTTCACCGAACATTGGTATTTTAGCTAAATGATTAGCCATTCTCATAATTTCATTTGAAACACCGTCATCCTCTGCGCCCATTACAATCGCAGTTGGAGCAGTATAATCAGGTGCATAGATCATATCATTGGTTTTTTCAGTACAAGCTACGATCTGCAAGCCACATTCCTGTAAATATAAAGCTGCCTTATGCAAACTAGCATGTCTGCAAACCGGGATATTAAACAAAGCACCTGCAGAAGTTTTAATAGCATCAGCATTGATCTGTGCAGAATTTTTAGTAGGTACTAAAATAGCGTGTACACCTGCACATTCTGCAGTTCTGGCAATAGCACCCATATTTCTAACATCGGTAATTCCATCAAGGATCAAAACAAGCGGTGTTTCGCCTTTTTCATAGATCATTGGGATGATATCTTCAATTTTCTGAAAGGTGATGGAAGAGATAACAGCAATAACACCCTGGTGATTTTTTTGCGTCATTCTGTTCAGTTTTTCTACCGGAACAGAATGAATTGGCGCTTCAACCTCCTTTAATAGCGGCTTTAGCTCTGCGATCAGCTCGCCGGAAAGTCCGCGTTGGATATAGATACTTTCTATATCTTTACCCGCCTTAATCGCCTCAATTACAGCACGAATACCAAATATAAACTCATTATTTTCTTTAGGTCTTCCAGACCTTTTAAAGTTTTCCATACGTATATAATAATGCGCAAAAATAGCCTAAATTAAAATATTTCCTACATAAATATTTTTCACCATTATGTTCAAAAACAATTCATAATGGGAGGTTTATTTTAGCTAATTTTGCTGCATGAGTATTGAGACCCAAGGGCAAGAGAAGTCCAGTTACACCGCAAGAAAAAATAGATTAACCAATCCAGTAAGCGGAATGGGCAGAATACCGCCCCAGGCTATAGATTTGGAGGAAGCTGTTTTAGGAGCGTTAATGTTGGAAAAAGATGCCCTCTCTACAGTTATTGACATCCTGAAACCTGAGGTTTTTTACCAGGAATCACATAAAAAGATCTTTGAAGCCATCAGTATCTTGTTTCAAAAATCTAAACCAGTAGATATTTTAACCGTTACTTCTGAGTTGCGTAACCTGGGTACCTTAGAAATGGTAGGCGGTGCCTATTACATCACTAATTTAACCAACCGTGTTGCTTCAGCAGCGAATATAGAATACCATGCACGGATTATTTCTCAGAAATATATTCAACGGGAACTGATCAGGATCTCTTCTGAGATTATCCAGAACGCCTATGAAGATACCACAGATATTTTTGATTTATTAGATCATGCAGAAAAAAACCTGTTTGATATTGCCCAGAACAACTTACGTAGAGATACGCAAAAGATGGACGAGATCATCAAGCAGTCATTGGCAACATTAGAAGAGTTGAGGACTAAAACAGATGGTTTAACGGGTGTGCCTTCAGGATTTACAGACCTCGACCGTATTACCGGCGGATGGCAGCCTTCAGATTTAGTCATCATTGCGGCTCGTCCGGCGATGGGGAAAACAGCCTTTGTATTGACCTGTGCCCGAAATGCCGCAGTGGATTTCCAAAAGCCTGTTGTTGTTTTCTCCCTAGAGATGTCATCAGTACAATTGGTGAATCGTTTAATTTCTGGAGAAACAGAAATTGAGCAGGAAAAAATTAGAAAAGGAAATTTAGCGGAATGGGAATGGCAGCAATTACACAGTAAGATTGGCCGTTTGACGGAAGCTCCTCTGCTGATTGATGATACCCCTGCTTTAAATATTTTTGAGTTCAGGGCAAAATGTAGAAGACTAAAATCACAATACGATATCCAAATGGTCATCATCGATTATTTGCAGTTGATGCATGGTAAAGGTGAAGGCGGCGGTGGTAACCGTGAGCAGGAGATTGGTAGTATTTCAAGGGCTTTAAAGTCTGTAGCCAAAGAATTGAATGTTCCTGTATTAGCGCTATCACAGTTAAGTCGTGCGGTGGAAAACAGGCCTGGTCAAAACGGTAAACGTCCCCTTCTATCAGATTTAAGGGAATCAGGTTCCATTGAGCAGGATGCGGATATGGTGTTGTTTTTATACAGACCTGAATATTACGGGATCACTGAAGATGAGCAAGGACGTTCACAAGCAGGTATTGGTGAAGTCATTATTGCAAAACACCGTAACGGTGAAACGGGCATTGTACCACTTCGCTTTATTGGTAAGTACGTTAAATTCGCCGATCTGGAAGAGAATTTTATGCCTCAGAATAGCTTCTCTATGGATCCCGGTGCGGGAATGATTCCTTCACCAGACTTTGACCGTCCGGCAGGTAATGTAATTATCAAACCATCCCGCATGGACGACATGCAGGATGATGATGCACCATTTTAAGTTTAGCGCTAAATAAAATAACCCAATAAAATACCGGCAATAACCAATATTGGTGGACTGATTCGTGTATAATTAAGCACGAGGAAAGTGATGACCATAATGGTAACAGAGAGGTAATCTAAACCTGTCGGTTTGAGCAACAGGATAAATGCGGCAATGATAAAACCAACGCTAACCGCATTTATCCCTGTTAGGGAATGCTTAATCCTGGTGATCTTCTTTAAATCATCCCAAAAGGGAACGATAAACAAGACGAGGATCAATCCAGGTAGATTAATGCCAATCACGGCAATAAAACCACCCGCAATTTGCCCGTAAATGCTATAGCCAAAATTTTTCATGCTCAGGGCACCAACATAACTGGTAAAAGAAAAAGTTGGTCCTGGCAGCGCCTGCTGAATGGCAAATCCCGATAAAAAGCCAGAGGCATGCAAATAATGCTTCATCTGCACAAACTCCGTAAACATCAGCGGCACTAAAACTTGTCCTCCTCCAAAGATAAATATTCCGTTACGGTAAAAATTTTCAAATAACCTGATTGGCAAACTGAAAGGTGAAGTCGTATTAATAATAGCTCCTAATAGGGCCATCAAAAGCAGTACTCCAATAAAATAGCCTAATTTCCTGGGGTTAATTTGAGAGAATAGCCGTGTACGAAGTTCATTTTCCTCTTTTGGTGTGTCAATAGCAGACGATACCATACCTCCAATTAATATAGCGAGTGGAAATACATAAGCATTTCTTAAAATCAAAGTAGCCAGCACAGCAGCAATTGCCAGGATAATGGACATCTGAGAAACAAGGACTTTTCTGGAAAGGTGAAAAGCGCCAAAGGCAACAATGCCAAGGGCAATAGGTTGAATAAACTTCAACACTTCAGCAAATCTTTCCTGATGGTCAAACATAGCAAAACTAATAGCCGCAAAAGTCATGATGCCTGCTGAAGGTAAGATCCAGATCAGGAAGGTGATAATGGAAAGCTTT
>NZ_JAZQPU010000245.1:0-4377 GCF_045628745.1 Pedobacter sp. | reverse complement strand
CACTAAAAAAGCCAAAGAAAAAGCCATGCTGGAGTTAGCAGCAAATGATGGTGCATTACCTTCTGCCATCCGTAAGAATTTTGCTGATGACGCCTTCTGGCAGCCGAAGTTACGCACTAACACACAGGGCAAAGTGAAGTTTAAAGTTACCTTTCCTGACGACATCACCAATTGGAGAACTTATTTTATCGCTATGAACGGCAAATCACAAAGCGGCTATACCGATGGCAACATTAAGGCTTTTAAACCCTTGAGTGCCGCATTTGTTAGTCCGCTCTTTGCTATAGAAGGTGATATTTTTAGTCCCCTTGGTAAAATAGCCAATTATGGCACTGCCGCCGTTTCCATGAAGCGTAGCTTTAAATACAATGATAAATTGCTTTTGGAAGGTGTTTTATCGGTAGAAAATTCACATTTGGATACCCTCAAAGTGAAAGCTGAAGGCACCGACAGCCTAAAATTCTCGTATAGCATCCAAAAGGAAAGTGGTTATGCCGATGGGGAAGAAAGAACGATTCCTTTGTTTAAAGCGGGTGTTTTAGAAACTAAGGGCGTGTTTCATGCCCTGGAAAAAGACACCGCAATTGCGCTAACTTTTGATCAAAAATTAGGGGAGGTGAGCTTTAGGGCCGAAGCCTCTGTATTGCCGGTTTTAGAAAATGAAACCGAGTACCTGCGCAATTACGAATATTTCTGTAATGAACAGCTGGCTTCTAAACTCAAAGCCTTGTTGGTACAAAAACGCATCAAGAACTTTCAAAATGAAACCTTTAAAAACGAGCGAGTGGTGAAACAAATCATCCGCCAGCTGGAAGAAGGACGTAGAAAAGACGGCACCTGGGGATGGTGGAAAAATAGCGATGCTGAACTATGGATCAGCAGACATGCCATTGAAGCTTTGCTAGACGCTGAAAAAAGCGGTTTTCAGGTCAAGTTAAATAAAGAAGAACTTCGCAATTACCTTGTTTACCAATTGGCCAGTTACCAGGGCGTGAATAAGCTGGAAGCACTCTTGCTGCTGCAAAAAATTAATGCTAAAGTAGATTATAAAGGCGCTATCGCCTTATATGAAAGCGAAATTAAAAAAGCAAAATACCCAATTACAATACAAGAGAAATTTAAGTTAATGAACCTAAAGCAACAAAATGGTATGGCCTTTAGCATAGATTCTTTATTGCCTTTTCGCCATTCTACAATGTTCGGGAATTTATATTTTGGAAAGAATAACTTCAATTTATTTGACAACAGCATTCAAAACACCTTATTGGCTTACCAAATGGTTAAAACAGAAGGTAAACATGCCGACTGGCTTTTAAAAATGAGAAACTATTTACTAGAGCAGCGACAAGATGGACATTGGCGAAATACCTATGAGTCATCCCTGATTCTGGAAACCCTACTTCCTGATTTATTAAAGGAGGGGGAGCAGCTGAAAGCAACAAATTTAACCATCACCAGTGGAAACAATAAAAAAGTTATTAGCCAATTCCCTTATACCCATACTTTTGCTGCAGGCGAAACGGTTAATTTGCAAAAACAAGGCACCTTGCCACTGTACATGACTGCCAGTCAGAAATTTTGGAATGCGCAACCAGCGAAAGTGTCCAAGGAATTTACCGTTGATACCTGGTTTGAAAACAGCAATGGCACAAAAGTAAAAGCTCTAAAAGGTGGTGCGGCCATCATGCTGAAAGCTACGGTTAAAGTAAGTGCCGATGCCGATTATGTGATGGTAGAAATACCTATTCCTGCGGGTTGTTCTTATGAGGAGAAAGAACAAACCTGGTGGGGACAAGAAGTACACAGGGCCTATGCCAAAAACAAAGTGAGTATCTTTTGTCGCAAACTCAAGGAAGGTGATTATACATTTTCTATCAAACTCATGCCACGTTATGATGGGAATTATACACTCAACCCGGCAAAGGCAGAGCTGATGTATTTCCCTGTGTTTTATGGTCGTGAAGCTTTGAAAAAGGTGCGTATTGGAAATTAACATTCCTATTATTTATTTAAATGATCCTTTTTATGCACTGCGCGTGATTTTGATTAACTTTGCGCGATAAAATAGAGCACATAAAATAGAACTATGATTTATTTCTTTTCCAACGAGAGCAATACTGTTTTTGCTGTACAACTTGAACAAAACCTCACCTCTACAGATATCTCAAAATTAGTATGGCTTTTTGGCGGTGCGCAGTTGATCAATGAGCCTGTATTAAAAGATTTCTTCGTTGGCCCAAGAGCAGCGATGGTTACCCCTTGGAGTACCAATGCCGTGGAAATTACCCAGAATATGGACTTGCATGGTATCATCAGGATTGAAGAGTTCCAAAAAGTTGATGCAGACTTTACAGCTTTCGACCCTATGTTGTTTCAGAAATATGCGGAATTAAACCAGGAGATATTTACCATCAGCATTAAACCTGAACCCATTCTTCCTATTGAAGATATTGCAGTTTTCAATCAGCAGGAAGGTCTTTCCTTAAGTGAAGAAGAAATAAACTATTTAAATAACCTTTCTGAAAAGTTAGGTCGTAAATTAACAGACTCTGAAGTATTCGGCTTTTCGCAAGTCAATTCTGAGCATTGCCGTCACAAGATATTTAATGGAACATTTGTTATAGATGGAGTGGAGCAACCTACTTCATTATTTAAAATGATCCGTGAAACGTCAGCAGCAAATCCTAATGGTATTGTTTCTGCCTATAAAGATAATGTTGCCTTTGTAAAAGGCCCTACAGTACAGCAATTTGCACCTAAACGTGCCGATGTACCTGAATTTTATGAGGTTAAAGAATTTGAATCTGTTATTTCCCTTAAAGCAGAAACACACAATTTCCCTACTACGGTAGAACCTTTTAATGGTGCTGCTACAGGTGCTGGTGGTGAAATCAGAGACAGGCTTGCCGGTGGACAAGGCTCTTTGCCACTTGCCGGAACAGCTGTATATATGACTTCTTTATCACGTTTAGCAGCCGACAGGCCTTGGGAAAACGCGGTAGCAGAACGCAAATGGCTTTACCAAACACCAACAGACATCCTGATCAAAGCCTCTAATGGTGCTTCTGATTTTGGTAATAAATTTGGACAGCCCCTCATTACAGGTTCCTTATTGACTTTTGAACACGAAGAAGAAGCCAGAAAACTCGGTTACGACAAAGTGATCATGCAAGCCGGTGGGGTAGGTTATGGAAAAGCGAGTCAGGCGAAAAAAGCAAGGCCTGCAGAACATGATAAAATTGTAGTCCTTGGAGGCGATAACTATAGAATAGGCATGGGTGGTGCTGCAGTATCATCTGCAGATACCGGAGCCATGGGTACAGGCATTGAATTAAATGCAATTCAACGTTCAAACCCAGAAATGCAAAAAAGAGTAGCCAATGCCGTGCGCGGCATGGTAGAAAGCGATCATAATACGATCGTTTCCATTCATGACCACGGTGCAGGTGGCCACTTAAACTGTCTTTCTGAATTGGTTGAAGAAACTGGTGGTAAAATTGATTTAGACAAATTGCCTGTAGGTGATCCTACTTTATCTGCTAAAGAAATTATCGGTAACGAATCTCAGGAACGTATGGGTCTGGTGATTGGTAAAGATGATGCAGCGACTTTAAAGAAAATTGCTGACCGCGAACGTGCACCTATGTATGTGGTAGGTGAGGTAACAAACGATCATCGTTTTACTTTTGAATCTGCTACCACAGGTGCTAAACCAATGGACCTGAAAATGGAAGATATGTTCGGCAGCTCTCCAAAAGTGGTGATGAATGACAAAACCATCGATCGTAAATATACAGCTGTGACTTACGAAGTATCAAAAATCGATACCTACCTGGAGCAAATGTTACAATTAGAAGCCGTAGCCTGTAAAGACTGGTTAACTAATAAAGTTGACCGTTGTGTAGGTGGTAAAGTGGCTAAGCAACAATGTGCAGGTCCTTTACAATTGCCTTTAAACAATTGTGGGGTTATGGCCTTAGATTACCAGGGTAAAGATGGTATTGCAACCTCTATTGGTCACGCGCCACTTTCAGCTTTAATTAACCCTGCTGCGGGTAGTCGCAATGCCATTGCAGAGTCACTTTCAAACTTAGTTTGGGCACCTTTAAAAGACGGCTTAGAGAGTGTTTCTCTTTCTGCCAACTGGATGTGGGCTTGTAAAAACGAAGGTGAAGATGCCCGTTTATATGCTGCTGTAAAAGCTTGCGCTGCTTTTGCCATTGAATTGGGAATTAACATCCCAACAGGGAAAGATTCTCTTTCCATGAAACAGAAATATAAAGATGATGAGGTTATCTCTCCGGGAACCGTGATTATTTCTGCTGCTGGTCATTGTGATGACATCACAAATGTAGTAGAGCCGGTTTTAAAGAAAGA
>NZ_JAZQPU010000244.1:0-10038 GCF_045628745.1 Pedobacter sp. | reverse complement strand
GTTATTTACGTCTGTATTTAATATGGTCCCATTTACTTTATCGGTACTTCCGGCATAGCCATACCTGGTTAAGGAATTGTTGAAAGATTCATTTCTTGAACTTGTTCTGTTTACCCCTCCTGTAACTTTCAACTTCAGGTTGTTGCTCACCTGGTATTCACCGTAAGCATTACCAACAAAATTATTGGTATAATTTTGCCTGAGTTCATTTTTTGCAGATAAGATTGGGTTGATACGGTAGTCGTTTGTGGGATTTAAATCAGCATCAATAAGAGAATTTTCAAGATCAAAATTACTTCCTGAAAGGGGGCGATATCCCCAAACGCTATACATCAGGTAGTTCATAGCTGAAAATGCGGCATCTGGTGCGGAAGGTGAAGTTCCAAACATTTTAGTACTGGTATAAAAGATATTAGTACCTACCTTCACTTTTTTGTTGATGCTCTGGTCTAATGTCACCTTTACCTGATGACGCCTAAAACCCGAATTAATGATTACCCCATCTTGACCAAGCAAGTTGGCCGAAACAGAATAACGGGTAGCGTTTGATCCACCACGCACTGACACATCATGATTTTGCATAGGTGCTGTTTGAAACAGCTGGTTTTGCCAGTTGATGCCCGGTTCGTTTCTATAATCCTCTGATGTCTTGCCATCCTTAAAATAATTCTGCTGAATACCAACCGGATCAATTTCATTCTGCAACTTTATAAATTCATAAGGGTTCATCAACTCTACCGTGTTAATGTTATTCTGAAATCCATAATAACCATTGTAATTAATAACCGGTGCACCTACTTTTCCTTTCTTTGAGGTAATGAGGATGACACCATTGGCACCTCTAGCTCCATATATAGCAGTTGCAGAGGCATCTTTCAGTACTTCTATCGATTCTATTTCAGAAGGACTAAGAATATTATTATCCGAACCTTCAATTGGAAACCCGTCAATCACATAAAGGGGAGAATTATCCTGAGTAAGTGAATTAGATCCGCGGACAATGATATTGATTCCTGCACCAGGTTTTCCCTCAGATGAACTTACCTGAACACCTGCTACACGGCCAGCCAGAGCTTCATCAAATGACTTTACCGGGGCCTTGCTCATGTCATCCATATTAACGCTGCTTACTGAGCCTGTAATGTCTTTCCTGGCTACAGTTCCATACCCAATCACCACTACATCGTTTAATACTTTACTGTCTTCGCTGAGGGTTAAATTGACTGTCCCTTTATCCCCCACATTCACTTCCCGGGTTAAATATCCCATATAACTAAAAACAAGGATATTATTCCCTTGTGAGGGAACCGCAATGGAATACCGGCCATCTTTATCCGTGGTAGCTCCAATCTTTGTTCCCTTTAGCTGTATACTTACACCAATAAGGGAAATTCCTATGCCCTGGTCGGTCACCTTGCCCTCCACCCGGCGCGTTTGCTGGGCGAGTACAGTAACTGCACAGATCATACACATTACAAAAAGGTAAATCTTTCTCATACATTAAAATTAATAAGTTCAATATTTGGTTTGCTCTAATAATCTACTGACTATCAATATCAAATTTGAGCATCAATTAGTCTTTTATGGGGTACTGATCAATTTAAATAAGGGTAAAAATCAGTTCATCACTGTAGAACCCACAAATTCATCCTTTGGAAAATTAATTTCATGTGAAATAGTGCTGCCAGTTTTTAAATCTTTAATGTTGATGACAGCATGAACTTCTTTTTGCATCGGATCTGCAACTGAAATTACCTGCTTGCCATTTACATTTCTGACCATGACCAAACAAGCCTTATCTGAACTCAGTTCCATGGTTGGTAAAATCAGTTTTCCGGGTTGGTAAAAAACGACCATTGCTATCTCAAGTTCCTGGTGCCATACACCCTGCACTGCTGCTGTGTTGGCTGCAATCTTTATGATGTCACCATTAATTTTCTTCATTTCAGCGGCCCCCTTTACACCCGGTAAAACCAGATAAGCATAACTTGCACCTAAAGGCTTTTTACCATGGTTGACCCATAGCTTAAATACATCGCCAGAAATGTCTTCCCTGGAATGTGAATTATTGATATGGTACCAGTTGCCCTTTTGCCTTTGGGTGCTCAGGTTAATATCACCTCCCTCAGGAAAGTAATAACCTACACCATCATGCCAGATCCAGTACTGGCTTTTCTCTTTAAATTCCAGCGTTTTACCCCTGCCAATTTTAGTCGTATTTAAGGCATTTAACACATTTCCGTTTAACCAACTTTGATTTAAAGTAGTCGTAATATTTTCAGCAGCTTTACTTTTAATACCTGCCCCAAGACATACAATTTCGTTATCAAAAAAGAACCATGCCTTTCTCGCTTCCAGACTGTCAAAGTTTAAGGCGTAGGCACTTGCCCCATATACACCATCGGATACCCCTCCTGCGAACTCATTACTTCCCTCCTCACCCCAAAATTGAGTAATCGGCCGATCAGTTGCATAATCTCTGCTGGTTACACCCGGAATCTTGTCCCATTCCCAAACCGGCATAATGTTATAATATTCAGGTCCACGAAGTTGAATATTCGTAGCTCCGTCAGAGAGGTATCTCCCCAATAGATTTTCTTTATTTCCTGCTTCACTTCTTCTGGTACGTGTGCTTACCATACGCACATTGAAAGAATAAGAAGGTCTTAAATGCATACTATAATCTCCAGTCCAATATTGATGATGGTAAGGACTGATTTTATATGCAGGTGTCTCTGTGCTATCTGTTCTGGCAATAGCATTACTCCAGTCTTCTGCATTTTTAAAATCTATCAGCTTTGCCACGTTTAACCTGCTTTTCTCGCTCTTTTTCTTTAGAATATCAGGTCTACTCACACCTCTGCCTTCAACATTAAAATCCATGTAGCTCCCACGAATAGCTTTCAAATAACTATCTCTGTAATATTTTGAAAATAAGGCTAGTTTTTTGGGGTGAAGGGCATAGGGGGTATCTCTTACATAATTGGCCAGCTTCAATATGCCTGTAATAAAAACAGCACCATAGCTGGAAATTTGAAGCTGAAGACCATGTTGCAGGTAGGCGTAATCGAATTGCAAACCTTCCTTATTGTATACAAAGCGGATTGGATCAAACAGATTTGTTACTGAAGCACTCAGTAAGGTTTCATCGTTTGTTAACAATGCTCTATAGAAGAAATGTAAAGCGACATCCGTTTTATTGGCTCCGGTTTGTTTTTCTGGATCTCCTCTTTTCATCCTTCCTATTAGATTCGCGCGGAGATCAGCATCCAGCTTTTTACTTCCAAAATCCAACATGATGAGCATTTCCCCTAAGGCCTGTGGAGTCCCAATTTCGTTATGCCACCAGTTTTCACTTTTCGGATCGCTTTCATACCAGTATTTAAAAGCACTGGATATGGCATTGAAAACCTTTTCATCGCCATAATATTTACTTTCCTTATTAATATAGGCCTGTATCAGGGTTTCAAGTTTCATTAAATGGACATTTGGTAACCAATTGGTAATCGCTTGGTCTTTATAATTTACATCTTCCCAGCTGCCATTAGATTTTAAAGTATTTAAGTGATTTGCCGCTGGCTGATCTGTAAACCGGGCTTGTTTTTTAAGATCTACCAATATACGGCCCTTGATGACCTCCTTAGTTGTGGTCTGGCCCCTGACAAGCCCTGTTCCATGGATAGATATTAGCAGCGTAAAGATTAAAATGAGTTTATTCATAATTTAGGTCAATTTGGTTCTGCCTGTTAGTAAACTCATTTGAAAAAATACCATAAACGGTTACTTTTGATTTTCCTGATATGTTTACACAGCCTTCAAATATTCCCTTTTATATACAAAAGAGGGGAGAAAAATCAGTTTAAAAGGGGTGACTAATCTGTTTTGTGAATAAAATCTGATGGGGAATGGCCAAATTGCTTGCGGAATTCCTTGCTAAAATATTTTCTATCATTAAACCCCACAGAATATGCCACTTCAGAAATACTGAGTTTATTCTCCAACAGTAATTGGGCCGCTCTTTTTAAGCGTTGCGACTTGATAAAATCTGTAATGGATAACTCTGTTAGTGCTTTAATCTTTTTATAAAGCACAGTCTGGCTCATCCCTATTTCCTCCACTAGGCTACCTACATTAAATTCCGGATCTTCCATCTTTTCCTCAACCAAGAGCATCAGTTTATTCAGGAATTTTTCATCAGGAGAGGCTGCTTCCAGCTTTCTTGGTGTCAGCATAATCTGACGGATATATTTTTGTTTTAGTACTTCTCTACCCTGCAAAAGATTTCGGATGCTCAATTCCAGTACCTGGATACTAAAGGGCTTTGTGATATAAATGTCAGCACCTGCTTCTAATCCATTTAACTGTTGCACTTGCGTTGCCATAGCCGTCAGCATAACCACAGGAATGTGATTGGTCCTTTCTTCCAATTTTACCCTCGTGCAGAGTTCAAGCCCAGTAAGTTCGGGCATTGTTACATCGCTGATGATGATATCAGGCACATTGTTAATGGCTAACTTCCAGCCTTCCAATCCATTTACACCCTGTAAAACATGGTAAGTATGTTGTAGGCACTGTACTAAAAAACCTCTTAATTCTTCATTATCTTCCACCACAAGAACAGTATATCTTTTTTCTATCTTATTATCCTTCGCTTGTTCCAGCTCCAAAGCTGGAGCTATGATTTTGATTTCTACAGCTGGGGTATGAATACCATAAAGAGTTGACATTTGCCCAGGTGTAAAATGAGATACCCCCTGCAATAAGGAAACAGTAAGACGGGTTCCACCGTTTTTCCCTGCAGTTGCCGCCTTACTGGAAATGGAGATTTCTCCTTTGTGAAGGTCTACAATATTTTTAACCAGTGCCAGTCCGATCCCCCATCCTTCTGCAGTTGCAGCTCCTGATTTTACCTGATAAAAATTAGTGAATATTTTGTCCTGCAATTCGGCGGTTATACCAATACCTGTATCCATTATACTTACTTTTACATTCGCATTTTCTTGATAGATTGAAAAGCTAATCTTACCTCCCTCAGGTGTATATTTAAATGCATTAGACAAGATGTTATAAAAGACCTTTTCCATTTGGCTAAGGTCGAAATACAACATAATTTGTGGCGCTGTGCTGCTAAATGAATAGTCTATATGCTTAATTTCGGCCAGACTTCCATAGGCATCAAATATGGTACGGCAAAAAGCGACCAATTCATGTTCAGCAACTTGTAAAGTAGCATTTCCAGTTTCTATTTTCCTAAAGTCTAACAGTTCACTAATGAGGCGCAGCAAACGATCACTGTTTCTTTTAACACCTAGTAACTGTTGGTTAACAGGAATATTTTCTCTTGTTATCCCAATTAACTTTTCAAGGGGAGCGAAGATGAGCGTTAATGGTGTACGGATTTCATGAGAAATACGGGTAAAAAAATCAAGCTTCATCTGGTATAGTTCCTGTTGCTGTTCATTGTTTAGCTGTTCATAATACAACTTTGATTCTAGCCGCTGTTGGCGCCGTGTAAAGCGAAGAACAAAATAAACTAAGGCACTACCAGCAATAAAATACAAGAGGTAAGCCCACCATGTTAGCCATAAGGGTGGTAGAATATGGATTTCAAGTTTAGCGGGTACTTCATTCCAGAGCCCATCATTATTGCTTCCTTTAACAACGAACACATACTTGCCTGATGGAAGGTTGGTATAAGTTGCTGAAGGGATACTAACATCATTCCAATCCTTTTCAAAGCCCTCCAGTTTATATGCATATTTATTCCGCTGCGGTTGAATGTAACTTAGGGCAAGGAAATCAATCGTAAAGATATTCTGGCCTGCAGAAAAGGTAATGGATTTTGTAAAGCTGATGTCCTCCTTTAATAATTGATCGGGCCCACCGATAGCAATGGGTTTATTAAAAAGCTTTAAACCTGAAAAAGCTATTTTTGGAACATATGCATTTTCCCTTATATCTCGAGGTGTAAAAGCAACGAGGCCATTATAGCTGCCAAAATAAAGCTTTCCATTTTTATCCTTATAGGCTGAGTTAAAATTGAATTCATTAGCAGGTAATCCATCAGCAATATTATAGTTCTTGAAGGATTTCTTTTTTACATCAAACTTGGTTAATCCAAAATCAGTACTTAACCAAAGCATCCCCTCATTGTCGACTAATATATCAATAATATTATCACTAGCCATACCTTTTGCTTTTGTGTAGGTAGTAAAAGAATTAGTTTTAGCATGATAAAGACTTAAACCTCCACGTAAGGAGCCTACCCAGATATTTCCATTATGATCTTCCCTGACGCAATTAATTTGGCTGGATTTCAAGCTATCCCGATGAACACTTTTAAAAAAATAGCTCAACTTTTTAGCCCCATACTTTAATAGATTAAGGCCCCGTGGGGTACCTATCCAGAGGTTCTTCTTTGAGTCTGTATAAACAAAGCGAACATACCGGCTGCTCAACCTTAATCCTTTGGAAAGATCATCAATAACACTAAAAGTGCCTTTTTCCGGATTAAAGAGATTCACACCTTTGGAGGAAGTTGCCACCCATAAAAGTCCTTTATCATCTTCGGTAATGCTGCTCACATATCCATAATTGAGGGCATGAGGATTACCTGCATCAGGAGGGTAATGTTTGAATTTTCCCGTAGCTGGATTAAATAACTCTAGACCACCTTGAAATAGCCCTATCCAAATCCTGTTTTTACTATCCTTAAAAATAGCCTTAATGGTATTGTTACTTAAGCTGCCGGGATCGTGCGGATCATTGACGTACTTTTTAAATTCACCCGTCTTCGTATTGAAATAATTCAGTCCATGTCCCTCTGTACCCATCCACAGGTTCCCTTTTTCATCGCCGGCTATAACACTTACAATATCACTGCTGATACTATTTCTGTACTTGCTGTATTTATAAATGGTAAAGGGAATGGTATTGCTATGGGTTACATTAACACCTCCAAACATAGTGCCCACCCAAATAGAACCCTGTTCATCTTCATAGATATCTTTAATAGAATTATCACTTAGACTTTTCCGATTGTCTGAATCATGGATAAAGTTACTGAAGCTTAAAGTTTCAGGGTTTAAAATATTAAGCCCATTCATTGTGGCTACCCATATTTTACCTGTTTCACTTACCGTAATTTTACGGATAAAATTGTTACTTATTTTAGTGGTAGTGGAGGAACTGGTTTTAAACCTGGTAAAAGATGTAGATTGGGGATTAAACAAACACAGGCCTTCAGCATCAGTTCCTATCCAAATCCTTCCTTGTTTATCTTCGGCAATAGTCCTTATAAAGTTTCCACTAAGACTATTCAAATCTGCAGGATTGTTTCGGAAAGTAGCAAATGTATACTTTCCATTCTTAAATGACATTCTGGTTAGTCCCTCGGTAGTACCAACCCAAATATTACCCTTGCTGTCTTCAAAAACTGCATATACGGAGTTACCTGCCAGGCCATCCTTTTGATAAATCTTTTTAAACTTTCTTGAAGTGGGGTTTTCCAGCATGCTTAACCCTAGATTGGTGCCGAACCAAACCTGGCCCTTCGTATCAGCCATAATAGACAGCACAATTTTATCACTAATGCTATTGGGATCTTTAGCATTAAACGGTATGCGTTCAAAAGCATCTTTCTCAGGAATGTATCGGTTCAGCCCATTCTGCGTACCAATCCATAAGTTCTGTTTTTTATCTTCCAGCAATGCGTAAATGTAATCTTCAGCGCTGATGGTTGAAATATCATCAGCATCAGTATGGTAAACTTTAACACCACGTCCATCATAGCGGTTCAGGCAATCTCGCGTACCAAACCACATGTATCCCCTACTATCTTTACAAATCGAAAGGACCGAACTTTGAGACAATCCGTTGGTAACAGATAAATGATCAAAAGATAATTGAGCAAATGAACTCACATAGGCACAGCTAAACAATATAACTAAGAGCGTCTGCAGAATTAAGCCAGACAAACTTTGTAGAGGTGTTAATTTAACCTTCATCTATTTATGTAATTGTTTTTTTAGCCATTCAAGTGATTCCTGGTTGGTTTCTTCAAAACGCCAGTGCCCCGAAATTGGGGTAATAGCTAATGTCTTAGGAGCTTCGATGGCGTTAAATGCAGCAAAAACAGATGTTGGAGGACAAGTATTATCGTTATAGCCCCATGAATAGAACCCAGGAACGGTAACATGTTTTGCAAAGTTGACTACATCATAATAACCAATCGTTTTTAGTTTTTCAGGTGTATTGTTGATCGCTTGAGCAGCTTTATTTAAGAGATGAGGCCATCCCCCTGCTCTGCCATAAAGGTATCCCGTCATATCACATAATGCTGGATAAAAAGCAGCCACATAATTAACCCTTTTATCCAGTGCTGCAGCAACAATAGTTAGGGCACCACCTTGGCTTCCACCGGTGACCACTACATTTTTCCCATCCCAATCTGGCAGATTGCATAAAAAATCAATACTTCGAACACAACCAAGGTAAACACTCTTGTAATAATATTGATCCCTGTCATCTAATTTATGTAGCGTATAATCGCCAAAGGCAGCGCTTATATTCTTGTAAGTTTCATTATCAAGAAGTGGTGAAATTCCATGTATTTCTATACTCAGGCTAATATACCCTTGTTCAGCATAGGCTGTAACAGGCAGCATACTTTTTACGCCAGCTCCAGGTGGATTAAATAAAACAGGATATTTACCGGCAGCTTTAGGTTTACAGAGGTAGCCATATAAACGCTGCCCTTTTTTATAGTTTTGAATGTTCACTAAAAAAACATCCACGGTATTGGTTGAATATTGAGGCAGTGCGATTACTTTTGCATCCATCGGGATGTTCGCTGCTGCTGCTTTAGCCGTATCCCAAAACTGTATGAAATCCGCTGGCATTTTTACCGTAGGGGTTATCTTCTCGGGCGAATAGCCTACTTTGATCAGATCGGTATAGGTCTTACCATTATATACGGTGCTGATCAGCACCTGGCGAAAACCAGGTTGTTTACTGCTACCGATGTCAATTTTCCCTTGGCCCTGCTTCAATACCATACTTCCCTTTTGATCTGCTGGCAGCATGTCTGGACCGATTTCAAAGTTGATGGTAACATCTTCCAGAGGTACACCATACTTCAAAACAGTGACCTGTAGCGAAGCTTTTTCATTCACTTTATAATTCCAGTCTTTTGAATCTGGAGTGAGTATAAATTCAATTAGCTTTTTCGGTGCAGGGGCATTTTGCGCCAGTATGGCTGTAGATAAAATAAGGAATTGCAGAAGGACTAAGTATCGGTATATACTTTTCATACCCAATACTAGTAAATAAAACAGCAAAAGTTACTTCTCTCCTATTTTATTTACAATAATGATATCGTGCTGCAATTAAACAATGAATAGTATTGGCAATTATACAATCACCCTTTCGGCACCACCTTTCATATTTTCAATTTTGCTTAAAAATAAGATGGCCATAATATCCGCTCTTTTTTTGGTATCTTCTGCCATTGCACCTTCAAAATGGGTATCTACCGTTTTGTTAAACAACTGCAGCCAACGTTCGAAATTTTGTTTTTGCAGTGCAAGTGGAGCATGCCGAGCAAAGGGATTTCCTTTAAAACCGGGAACACCAAATAAGGCAGCATTCCAGAAATTGTACATCTTTTCTAAATGGGGCTGCCAGTCAGTAATTACAGCATTAAAGATCGGACCAATCAAATCATCTGTCTGCACCAGCTCATAAAAGCTATCAACCAGCAATACAATATCTTCAAAATTTGTGATGTCTGTTTTCATTGGAAAAAATTATATAACAGCCACGTAGCACACCAGGTGAAGCTTTACTGCAACACAAAGATAAAGATTTATAGAGGTGTTAATGCTTAATCCTTGTCATGTTTATTATACACAAGGGCATCAATATCAACACCAATAGCTTTGGCTTGTTGAAGGTAATCTGCCTTCACCGCATCTGGAATCGTCTTTGTTCTCGATAAAATCCACATATATTTTGTGCTATTACCCACAACCAATGCAT
>NZ_JAZQPU010000243.1:0-4729 GCF_045628745.1 Pedobacter sp. | reverse complement strand
GATCACATTCAGTTTCATTAATAGCTTTTAATTCCTCCAGTGTCAAATATTCCCTTTGCGTTTCAGCCTGAGGAATTCCTTTTACCCGGAGTATTGGGTTTACGGCAAATAAACGGTCTTCAAATGCTTCTTTAACTGCCGCCTTGAACTTGTTAAAATAGCTTACTTGTGAGTTTTGAGCCAGACCCACTGTTTCTGACTTAATAGACTTTACCGTACTTAAGAAAGATTTAAAGCCTTCACAAAACTTTTCATCCACATCACCAAACTTGCATTGACCATTGGTATATAAACTCAGGTACTTATAAGCACCATACCAGTTATCATAATTCCCTTTTGATTGATTGCGTTTCCTGGCTTTCGCTAGGAAATAGGCCAGAAAGTCCATTTTGGAAGAGAGCTTATCTTTAAAATCGAAGCTCTTGTTCATGAACTGGATTTCTCGCTGAGAACGAATGCTATCAGCTTTGGCTTTCCCAATTCGATTTACTTCTTTTTCATGCGCAGTTTTGGGCTTTTCATAAATACGGATCTTCAAATGTTCCCGACGAGTAGTTTTGCCAGTCTCCGGAATTAATACTGGCGGGTAAAAATCGAGATACAACCCTAACATGCCATTGGCAAGTTTTTTCTCCCTGAGGTTGACTGATGTTCTGTGGTCCATACGCTTAAAATAAGTTGTCTATTTCCTTCCTTCTGATAATCGAGCGATCGCCAATCTTATTAACTTTTATCTTTTTTTCTTTCGCTAGCCGCCATAAAGTTGTCCTACTGATATTTAAAAGTAAGCAAACATCTTTAATAGTTAAAAATTCCTGTTGAAGTGTCGCTTTTTTAGGCGCTATTTTTTTTGCGGTCTCGTTGTCGCTAGCCTCCACTTTTCGTTGCCTCACCCTCCCTTTATAGTTCTTCCGATTACATCTCATTCCGCAAAAACGGGTCATGGTTGTTTTGGCTAAAAAAACAGCACCACATTCTTCGCAAATCCGCTTGACTAAAATATTCGAGCTCATGTTTCCTTATGTTTCCCTATGTTTCTGTGTGTTTCCCTGTGTTTCATCATCTCCCCCCTAAGCACCAAAAATTTGTATCTTTTTGTATCTCATCCAAAAGATACAAAACAAGATACAAATAAATACAAAATATCACGAAACACCAAAAATCATAAGGCAACAAAAAACCCTGATAAATCGTGTTTATCAGGGTTTTAGTATATTTTACTACGCGTTACTTATTGTTGTTTATCGCTAGTTACTTTCCAATACAAAACTTACTAAATATATTCTCTAACAAATCATCAGTAGTAACCTGCCCTGTAATCTCCCCCAAATAATGTAACGCCTGCTTAATATCCACCGACAAAAACTCAGACGTAACCGGGTTCGCCAAACCATAAGCCACACTATCTAGCGCAGCCCTTGTTTTCTGTAGCGCTTCCACATGCCTGATATTCGTCACCATCGTATGGTTATCCGTCAGCTGATCACCAACCGCTAACTCATACAACTCGGTCTTCAACTCCTCTACATTTTCATTTTCCTTCGCAGAAATTGAAATAAACCGAATTGAAGAAGGCAATTCCAAAACAGCAAAGTCAAAACCAGCACCTAGATCAATCTTATTGGCTACCGCTAAAAATGCTAACCCAGGTCTGTACAACTTTAAAATATCTTCCTTAATTTCAGCAAGACTTAAAGCTGCAACATCAAACAAGTACACTAAAACAGCACTCTGGTCAATCTTTTGCATGGTCTTCTCCACCCCGATCGCCTCAATAGTATCTGTCGCTTCGCGGATACCTGCCGTATCAATCAGCCTGAAGTTAATGCCGTTAATGTTCAGCAACTCTTCAATGGTATCACGGGTAGTTCCTGCAATTTCACTCACAATGGCCCTTTCCTCGTTCAGCAAAGCATTTAACAAGGTAGATTTCCCAGCATTAGGTCTGCCGGCAATAACGGTGTTGATGCCCTGTTTAATTACATTCCCAAGTTCAAAAGAACGGATCAGCTTATTCAGGACTATCGTAATTTTATTAATCAAATCCTGCAATTGATCGCGGTTGGCAAATTCTACATCCTCCTCCGCAAAGTCTAGTTCAAGCTCTATCATCGATGCAAAATGGATCAGCTGTTCGCGCAATACCTGCAGCTCCGTGCTAAAGCCACCACGCAATTGATTCATGGCCACCTGGTGTGCTGCTGCAGAATCTGAAGAGATCAAATCCGCTACAGCTTCTGCCTGCGATAAATCCATGCCGCCATTTAAAAATGCCCTTAAGGTAAATTCTCCTGGTTTTGCGGCGCTCGCTCCTTTTCTGATGAGTAAAGAAATAATTTGCTGAATAATGTAGTTGGAACCGTGACAAGAAATCTCGACTACGTTTTCCTTAGTATATGATTTTGGTGCTACAAATAAGCCCACTACCACCTCATCTATCACCTGCTCGCCATCTTTAATTAAACCAAAATGCAGTGTATGCGAATCCTGTTGAGTAAGGTCTTTCCCCTTAAAAACTGAATTGGTAATGGTGATGGCATCTTTCCCCGACAGGCGGATCACGCCAATTGCACCGGCGCCAGTTGGGGTAGATAAAGCAATTATGGTTTCGTTAGTAATCATTCGTCAGGCAATTTTCTTATATTGGACAAAACTAACCAAACATTTCTTACCTTCTAGTGTTTGATTTGTAAATTTAAGAACACACTTTATGCACGAAATGCCACTTACGGTTAAAAGATCTATAGAATTATTAGGTATTGTAGCCATCGGCCTTATTTTTGTCCTCGGGGCAGGTATCATTATGCCCGTCCTTACCGCTTTTTTCATGAGCCTCCTCCTATTTCCTGCTTTTCGTTTTTTGCGGAAATATAAAGTGCCTGAAGTTCTAGCCATCATCCTCCCTATCCTTTTAGTAGTCGTTTTTGTCGCCCTCATCGGTTGGTTTTTCTCTTCTCAAATGGGCATGCTCATTGACGACTTCCCACAGATTAAAAAGAACGTATCCCTGCACCTCCATTCCTTGAGCGATTGGATCAGCAGTATCTCTAATTATTCTACCAAAGAACAAACGCAGTTCATCAGTAAAAAGAGTGAAGATTTAATGGCCTACGCTGGTAGTATGGCCAGTGGTGCAGCGGTTACGCTTAGCTCCGTTTTTGTGTTTGTAGGCCTTTTGCCCATTTATATTTACCTGATCCTTTTCTATAAAGATATTCTTTTGCGCTTTATCTTCATGTGGTTTAAAACTGATGACCATCCAAGGGTTAAAGATGCTATCTATGAAACCGAAGCTATCGTTAAAAGTTACTTAATGGGTTTATTGATCCAGGTAAGCTATATGACCGTCCTTTTAGGTGGCATCATGTTGCTTTTAGGCATTAAACATGCCCTGTTAATTGGGGTCATCTTCGCTATCTTAAACCTGATCCCTTATGTGGGTGCTCTTTTAGGCAACATCATTGGGGTATTATTAACCCTTACTTCTTCAACAGAATTAGGCCCGGTCATTACCGTATTGGTGGTGATTGCGGTGGTACAATTTCTCGACAATAACATATTGATGCCTAGAATAGTAGGCTCAAAAATCAAGATCAATGCTTTTATCTCTATTCTGGGAGTGGTCGTCGGTGGCAGTATTGCCGGTGTACCAGGAATGTTCCTGTCTATGCCGATCATTGCGGTGTTAAAAGTGATCTTCGACCGTACTGAAATGTTTAAACAATGGGGTGTTTTACTAGGGGATGAAAGACCTTTGAAAAGCCCGATGACCTTCCCTATTTTCCGTAAAAAAGTACCGGTGAGCACTAAACCGGGTGTAGAGAAAGTAGAAAAATAAAGATTAAGCCTGTTTTACAGGACCTGTAACCATGGGAAGCGACACATAAAACACCGTCCCTTCCCATGGTATACTTTCAAACCAGATCTTTCCACCTTGTTTTTCCATATAATCCTTGCTCAGGTTCAGGCCCAATCCAGTGCCTCTTTCATTAGCGGTTCCATAACTGGAAACAATATTTAAAGTAAAAATCTTCTTTTGCTTTTCCAATGCTATGCCCACACCATTATCTTTTACCTTGATGATACATTGACCGCCCTTGGTCATGGTGCTGATTTCAATCTGTCCCTCCAGGTTTGTGAATTTAACGGCATTGTTGAGTACATTTCGCAACACTACTTTCAGCATGTTTTCATCAGCCAGTACAAACAAGTCTTCGTTAACGTCGGTTTCTAATTTGATCCATTTATTTGCCAGTCGCTGCTTAAATAAACAGGCTGTCTCCTTAACCACCTGGTGAACTGACACTGGACACATCTCTATATGGTGTACTTCCATTTGGTTCTTAGCCCATAAAAGCAGGTTACTCAGTAAATATTGTGCTTCGCCTAAGGACTGGGTAAGTTTTTTTTCAAGTGCTTTCTTTTCTGCAGCATCTGCATCAACGCCCTGCATCATTTCAAAGTATTGTTTCAAGGAAGAAATAGGAACTTTTAAATCCAGGGCGATGATAGAAAGAACTTTGTCCTTTTCTAAATTAATGATTTGCAAGCTTTTAGCTTGTTCTTCAACCACCACTCGCTGTTCGTGGAAACTTCTCCTAAAAATACTGATCCCAACAAATAACAGTAAAGCAACATTGGCATAGGTAACGCCAAGATCGAGAAATGCTTCTGTTCTACTCAAATAGTGTTGTTTTACAATAGTAGGATAGACATACTCCAGTGCCAT
>NZ_JAZQPU010000242.1:0-34286 GCF_045628745.1 Pedobacter sp. | reverse complement strand
AGTATTTTGAGAATATCTTCTTCTTCCGAAGAGTAGATTTTTAAGCGCTGATCCGTACCGTATAAAAACATTGCCGGGTACTTTGTAGGCTTAAACAAAGGAATAAATACATGGTCGCGATCCTGGAGCAGCGTTACATTTTTCATCCCTATTAATGCTTTCCCGTAATGCTCCATAAAGTAATTGATGGTTTTAAACTCATCTAAAGAAACCAGGTAAACATTGGCCTGCTTTAATTCCTCATTGTGTTTTGCAAGGCTGCCCATTACTTTTTGGCAATGAGGACAAGTGCCATCGAAAAACACAAATAAGCTTTGTTTACCAATGGGGATGTGAGCTTTAGTGTAAGCTTTATTACTGGGGGTATAGAATTTAAAAGCCGGTAAAAAAGTCGCCGGGCTTTGTGCTTTCACCGTAAAGCAAGAGACTGCAAAGAATAAGGCTACTAATAAGTTTTTCATTGTTTTGATATTGTTTATACTTGTTTTAGCACGACAGAACCTAAAGCTGGAATCGACATATTAATAGAGAACTCACGGAAATTACATTGCACGGCTTCAGGCAGGTATGGCGTATCTTTAACCTCACCGCTACCAAAAAACTGTTTAGCATCACTGTTGAAAATCTCTTTCCATTTAGCTTTGAAAGGCAAGCCTATCCGGTAATTTTGCCTCAATACGGGTGTAAGATTTAAAATCACAATCAAGGTATCTTTCGCTTTAAGGCCCTTTCTGATATAAATATAAATAGAATGTAGCTCATCATCAGCATTTATCCATTCAAAACTATCGTATGAGTAATTATTGATGTATAAAGCAGGCTCAGATCGGTATAAATGATTTAACGTCCTTACCGTTTCCTGCATGCCTAAATGTGATGGATACTGCAGTAAATTCCAGTCCAGCGAGCGGGTGAAATTCCATTCGCCATTTTGGGCAAATTCATTTCCCATAAACAAAAGTTTGCTGCTGGGCTGTGTAAACTGGTAAGTATACAAAGTACGCAGGTTGGCAAACTTCTGCCATTCATCACCGGGCATTTTATAGATCATCGATGATTTACCATGCACCACCTCATCATGAGAAAAAGGCATCATAAAGCGCTCTGTAAAAGCATAGGTAATGCTAAAAGTCAATTGGTGATGGCGATACCGACGGTCGATAGGGTCGTTTTTAAAATACTTCAGTGTATCGTTCATCCAGCCCATCATCCACTTCAACCCAAAACCCAATCCGCCATTAGCCACTGGATGTGTAACCCCAGGATAAGTGCTGCTTTCCTCGGCGATGGTTAACACGCCATCAAAATTCTCGTCTATGGCCGTATTCATGTCCTGCAAAAACTGAATAGCACCCAGGTTTTCTCTGCCCCCATAAATATTGGTGCCGGCATCTTCCTTAGACCTTGAAAAGTCAAAGTACAGCATCGACGCCACGGCATCTACCCTTAAACCGTCTACATGGTATTTATCTAGCCAAAACAAGGCATTGCTGACCAAAAAAGAGCGCACTTCGGGCCTGTCGTAATTGAAAATATAAGACTTCCAATCCGGGTGGAAACCCTTGCGCATATCTGCATGTTCAAACAAATGTGTGCCATCAAAGTTATACAGGCCATGGGCATCACCAGGAAAATGCGAAGGCACCCAGTCTAAAATAACTGCAATGTTATTCTTATGCAATTCCTCTATCAGGTACATTAATTCCTGAGGGGTGCCATGTCTGGAACTTGCCGCAAAATACCCTGTAACCTGGTAACCCCAGGAAGGATAGTATGGATATTCCATAATGGGCATCAGCTCTACATGGGTAAAACCCATTTCTAAAACATAAGGCACCAGCGCATAGGCGATTTCCTTATAGGTCAATATCCTTTGCGGATCACTGGGATCACGGCGCCAGGAACCCAAATGCACTTCATAAACCGATATTGGCTGGTTCAGCGCATTTAACTTAGGTCTTTTCTTTAACCATGCTTTATCTTTCCAATTATACTCATTATCCCAAACAATGGAGGCCGTTTGCGGGGGGTGCTCTGCTTTTCGCGCAAAGGGATCGGCTTTTTCCAGCGCTATACCATCAAAACCGATGAGCGCATATTTATAGATTTCCCCTTTTCCAATGTCAGGAATAAACCCTTCCCAGATCCCTGAGTCATCCAACCGTTTATAGAGCTGATGCGAAGTTTTGTTCCATTCATTAAAATCACCCATAACAGCAACCTGCTGTGCATTTGGAGCCCAGAGGGCAAAAAATGTTCCTGCTGTATCATCAACCTTCAAAAGCTGCGCGCCAAGTTTTTCATAAAGCCGAAAATGCTTGCCCAACACAAATAAGGAAGTATCGTAAGCTGTAAACAAGCTATGTATCCAAACAGCGGTCTGTTGCTTTTGAGAAGTTAATTGGTTTGACATGGCATTAATTAATTTTGATGACGTTAAAGTTTTTGCTGTGCTTAAAGTGCACATTTCCTTCGTAATTGACCACAAAATCTTTAATTTCACGGTCGTCAATCCAAATTTCCCTTACCTCGAAAGGCAGACCAGTGATATTAAAGCAGTAAAGCTCGTACGTAGACGTATAAAGGCCTTCTGTTGTTTGTTCTATTTGAAGCGATTTATCTTCACCCTTAACTATAAATTTCTTTTCTGAATAGATATCCTGCTCGTAAGCAAAGGTATCTCCATGATCTTCGTAAAAGAAGGAGTTGACTTCGTTATTGGCAAAATATACATTAAGCGTTACCTCTTCAATATTTTTCTCACCAACATATTGCATTACCGGGTATTCTGGAACTACAGCACCGGCCTTAATAAATATAGGCATGCTTTCTATAGAAGCCTCTACATGCACCTCATTACCACCTTCAAGAAGTTCATTTGTCCAGAAATTGTACCATTGTCCTGCAGGTAAATACACCATTCTTGAAATTGCCCCTTGTTCCAATATCGGACAAACGAGTATCTTATCACCAAAGGCAAATTCATCTTCACGGAACTGGTTTTTCAACACTTCCTGCTCCAGCATCACTACAGGGCGTAAAATAGGGAAGCCATAACGGTGGTGTTCCCAGAAAACAGAATACATGTATGGTAATAACCTGTACCTTAACTCAATAAACTTTCTGTTGATGCTGGTAAAAGGTTCACCAAAGCTCCATGGCTCACGTTCGGCAGTATCACCTGCAGAGTGTGCCCGCATAAAAGGAGAGAAAGTGCCCAGCTGTATCCATCGGGTAAACAATTCACCATCAGGCTCACCGCTAAAGCCACCGATATCTGTTCCACAAAAAGGAACGCCAGACATGGCCATGCGCTGACACTGGATATTACCCATTTTAAGGTGCTCCCAGGTGGCAACATTGTCGCCGGTCCATACACTACCATAGCGCTGCATACCTGCATAACCAGCTCTGGTAATGGTAAAAGGCCTTTTATTACGCATTAATTTCTTTAAACCGTCGTAAGTAGAACGCATCATTTGTGTACCATACACATTATGTGCTTTACGGTGTGAGCCGCGGTGTCCATCAAAGTTATGCCTCACATCATTGGGGAAAGTACCAGAGCCAAAAACAGCAGGCTCATTCATATCATTCCACACCCCGGCAACGCCCATGTCTACCAGCTCCTTGTATAAGCCTCCCCACCATTCCCGGACTTTAGGGTTGGTAAAATCTGGAAACTGGCATCTGCCAGGCCATACGTGGCCTTCCATATAATAATCGTCGCTACGGCGACAAAAATAATTGTTCTCTTTACCTTCTTTAAACACCCAGTAGTTATCGTCAACCTTGATACCGGGATCAATCATGACCACCGTTTTCATGCCGATGTCGCTCAGTTGCTTGATCATTCGTTTAGGATCTGGGAAGTACTTTTTGTTCCAGGTAAAACAACGATAGCCATCCATGTAATCAATATCGAGGTATATGGCATCACAAGGAATATTCCTTGACCTGAACCCTTCAGCGATATCTATAACTTTCTTCTCCGGATAATAACTCCAGCGGCATTGATGGTAACCTAAAGCCCATTTTGGAGGCATAGGGTGTGTACCTGTTATACTCTGGTAACGTTTTACCACGTCCATTACATGCGGACCGTGGATATAATAATATTGAAGCTCACCCCCATCAGACCAAAAGCTGGTCTTGGTTTGGTCTTCCTTGCCGAAATCAAAATAAGAACGGAAAGTATTATCGAAGAACACCCCATAAGCGGCTCCCTGGTGTACGCCAGTATAAAATGGGATGGTTCTGTATAATGGATCCTGGTCCCAGCCAAAAGAATAGGCATCGGTATTCCAGTTTTGGAAGCGTCTACCACGGAGGTTTAAGTTTCCTGATTTATCACCCAGGCCAAAGAAGTTTTCCTCAGCCACGCAGTACTTCGTTGCAAAAACATAGTAGCCACCAAAGTCTACATTTTCTTCCCAGTGCATAGGTGCAGCATCTTCGCTCATCACCTGCTGGGAATTGTTATCTATAAAAGAGATGCAGAAATCTGCCTTTTTGATTTTACAGGTAATGGTATTGGTAGAAATGGCATAATGATCTTCCATTTCTGTTAAACTGAAGGTACTTACCTTTTGATCTACCACAGGCACAGCGTAAGAAAAATCTTCCAGAAAAACACCATGCGGCGCCAGTCTGATCCTGATGATCTCATCGCTCACTACCCTTACTTCTACCCTGGCCTCACCGTCAGAGAAGTAAAACTTATTACCATCCTTTTCAACTTTCTTTACAGCTGCCAGGTACCTTTTTACAATGGCCTCCAGTACATTGACAGGGTTATTTAAATGCTGGATAGTCTCCTCTACAATTTCCTGAATATTTTCCTTATCTATTATTTCTGATCCTTGTTCGTTTATTTCTTCCATGGAGTTGTTGTATAAAATTAGCAATGAGGAGATCGTTGATTTCTTACAGCTAATGTGTAGATTTTTATATTAATACCAAAGGATATTAAGAAGTTAATCCATTTTATACATGATCAATTAACCTGCTGTTAACAATCTGTTTAAATTTAAACCTTAATCTTGTATTACCTGCTGCCCCTGGGGTATAAAGACCCGCACAAACCGACACTGACGATTGGATTGAAATTCATGCCCTGAAAATTAGAACAATCCGCTAAGTGATCCATCGTACCTAACGGTTAGTTAGCTCCAGGCGTAGCAAGGTTTAAAAGCGGTGTCCGCACGCAAAAAAAAAGGCCGGATATTTTTTAGATACCCAGCCTTCATGCCTTAAAAGATGGTTGTTTAGGGGTTGAAAGCCAGAGCGAGGTAATAAATTGCCCCTACCTGTGGATTTCCAAAAGAAGTGCTGTAATATTTATTTAGCACGTTAGAGCCGCCTAATTTAAAAACAGAATTAACAGAAGGAATTTTTAAATTAACCTGTGCATCGAAGGTGCCATAAGCTGGAACTTCGCCACTGGAGAAAGTGGAATTCCACATGTATTTATCTTGCCAGCGGTATTGAAGGTTAAAGCCAAAGTTTTTCACAAACTCCTTGCTGCCCAAGCCCAGGTTATACCTGATTTCTGGCGTGTTGAAAGTGTTGATGAAGTTCTCAGGTAAATCGCCGATTTTATTATACGAAATATTACCACTGGCGTTGAACTTTCCGAAGATGTAATCCAGACCAAAAGCAGCACCATAAGATTTCACCTCCTCAGAAAGGTTAATCGGCACACTAAACTTGGTTGTTGAAGTAGGGTTTGGCCCTGTAGTATTGGGGATTGGATTTTGGTAAAGATCCACTCCGCCAATAAAATCTTTATAAATGCTGTAATAGCCATAAGTATCTATCAGGACGTTGGTTCCTAATAAACCTTTATAGCCCAGTTCAAATGACTGCACACTTTCCGGACGGATACCTTTAGGATCTAGGTTATAGGTTACTAAAACCGCTGGATTCGGCGTACCTGCAGCAGCGCTGGCTAAAAATGCGCGGTAACTGGCTGCAGTCACAGGCCTGTTGGTTAATAACTCATAATCGTTGAGCATTTCTGGCAAGCCACCGATTAAGCGCGTAGAACCACCGCCCACGGCAAGGTCAATATATTGATCCTGGGTAGTTGGGTTTCTATAGCCTGTTTGGTAAGATGCCCTGATGTTGTTGTTAGGCGCTACCGTGTATACCCCCGTAATCCTTGGTGTAAAACGACCTTCAAAGTTTTTACTTTTATCATAACGTCCTGCTACAGTAAGTTTCAACTTGTCGTTTAACAGCTTTTTACCCAGCTGTGCAAAAGCACCATACTCATCAATCACAATATCACGGGTGGCATCATCAAAGATAGTTCCATCAGAATGAAGAAAATAGTCTCGGTAAGAAGCACCTACCTGAAATTCCACTGCATTATTCAGCATGTTAGAGAAATTGTACATCCCTTCATAATGGTATAAATTACTCTTGTCATTAAACTTCGCCCCATTTTGTGGTCCGATAGACCTTGCCGTAATGGCTTCTTTCGCCGTTTCAAAACCTGCACTGCCAGGAAGGAGCCTGCCAAGATCTGCCTGTGAGCGGGCAAAAACCTGTGCAGCATCATCTGCCTGACCGGCCGCTCGGGCCCCTACATAATTAGCAATATATTGAGGAAACCAGGTGGTAGAAGGTTTCCAGGCTTCATTGATAAAAGTACCCAGAATGGTGGCATTATAAGCTTCACCTGAGCGCTCTTGCGTGGTATAAGCCCTTAAAAAGAAATCTTGTCCTTTTAATTCTAATTTATATTGTCCTATATTAAAGTTCCTTAAAGAATAACGATCTGTACCCGTGTAAACCGATGTTCCTGTGCCCCAGTTAACCTGTGCTATAGCCTCCAGGGTTTTGGTAAAACGATAGTTTAAGGTGGTATTGGTTTTGAGCGATTTAGTATCATAATCTACCAGATCCTGTTCTGCATAGCCTGTTCTGGAAACAAACTGATCAGGGATAAGGTTATTTCTCAAGCCAAAATAAAATGGCAGGTAGTTTTCTACGGTAGATCTCAAGGCGGCAGGTAAAGTACCTAATAATGCTGCCTGTTCAGCAAGGGTTGCAGTTGGTAACAACCTTGCATCCAACAAATCCCTGATGTTCAGTGTTCCACCTGTGGCCGCTAAAATACCGTTGATTGTTTGTGTAGCCACACTTTGCGCTACATTTCTCATATTTTGGTTAATCTCATCGCCATAAACGTTCACCCCATCATAATTCGGGTCCGTATTTCTATCGCCACTTTTTAACTGACGCGCCACACGGTCGAAATTCCTGTTATCTGTAGCAAACCAATCCTTCGCTTGTAAAAAGGAAAAGGAGGTTTTGATACCGAATTTATTGTTCCACGCTTTAGCCAATCGGAGGTCCATTTGGTTAAAAGGCTCTACAGACTTCTCCCCATCATTGACATGGTTGATGCCTGTTTTATATTGAAAACTTACCCCCTGGTAATCAAAAGGGTTTTTAGAGGTCATTAATAACGTTCCGTTGATGCCCCCGGCACCATATAAGGCAGATGCTGCACCCGGCAATAACTCCACATTATCCACATCAAGTTCAGATAAACCAACAATATTTCCTACAGAGAAATTTAAACCCGGTGCCTGGTTATCCATTCCATCAACAAACTGGTTGAAACGTGTATTTCCATTGGAGTTGAAACCCCTGGTGTTTACAGATTTAAAAGTTAAACTTTGCGTGCTCATTTCCACGCCCTTCATATTGGCAATGGCATCATAAAAAGAAGCTGCTGGCGTCTCTCTGATGGTGGCGGCATTCATTCTTTCAATACTCACCGGAGATTCCAAAATCCGCTCTGGTGTTCTTGAAGCTGAGATGACTACCTCCTGCCCAAGAATCCCTGTAGCTTCCAGCTCCTGAGTCAGTTGCGTGGTTTTTTCCGTAATGATTCTTTCTACTGACGAATAACCAACATAAGAAATGACAATGGTAAATGGCGTCTTTTGAGTGGTGTTAAAAGAGAAGTTTCCTTTTTGGTCGGTTGCTGTTCCAACCGTAGTTCCTTTTACAGTAATTCCTACACCTGGTATAGGTTCTCTGGTGAGTTTGTCAATAACGGTTCCACTAACCAAAATGCTTTGTGCCTGAGCCGACAATGCCACTGTCAGACCTATCACAAGCATGAATACTGCTTTAGTAAGTTTTTTGATCATACGTTAATTAGCTATTTGATTTAACTTAATATAAATTTAACATATTTATTAATATAACCAAATACAATTTTTCGTATAATATTATCTTCAAACAAACATATGATAGGAGTTAGTTATACTTTTATTAAATTGCCTTACCAATTAGAATAATCTCCTTAAAATGAATAGAGTAAAAGCGCTGTTGTGCATTGTTGTGCCCCTACTGGTTATTTATAGTTTCAACACTAAGTTTGGTGCGGTGCCGCCGCTGCTCAAATTTTTAAATCCTTTTTCAGGGTTTTGGCAAAATGCAGAGCCAATAAAAGTAAAAACCAGTCAAACGCTGGTTTTGAAAGGTGCCAGACAAAAGGTGGAGATCTTGTTTGACGACCGGATGATTCCACATATTTTCGCTAACAACGACCATGATGTTTATTATGCCCAAGGTTACGTAACGGCCATGCATCGCCTATGGCAAATGGATTTTCAAACCCGCTATGCTGCAGGCAGAATTTCTGAAGTGGTGGGCAAACAAGGTGCAGAAGTAGATCGTTACCAGCGCCGCATGGGCATGGTTTATGGCGCCGAGCAATCATTAAAGGGGATGATGAAAGACCCTAAGGCAAAGGAAATGATCATGGCTTATACCAATGGTATCAACGCCTATATCCACTCCCTCAGCAAGGCAAACTTGCCCATGGAGTATAAAATATTGAATTCCCTGCCCGAAGATTGGACGCCATTGAAATGTGCCCTGTTGCTGAAGCAAATGTCTGCCGTGCTGGCCATGGGCTCTGATGAATTTTACATGACGAACATCCTTAAAAAATTCGGCCCTGAAGTAACGACTAATCTATTCCCCGACTATCCTTTTAAAGAAGACCCTATAATTCCTGTAGGCACCAAATGGGATTTTCAACCTGTCGCCATCCCTCCGGCACCCCTTGCCTTCAACCAAATGGCCACAGGCTCCATCAGCACTCAACAAAAAGTGGATGGCATAGGCAGCAATAACTGGGCTGTGTCAGGTAAAAAAACACTTTCAGGCTATCCTATCCTTGCCAACGACCCTCACTTGAACCTTACCCTGCCTTCCATCTGGTACCAGATCCAGTTAAATGCACCCGGCTTAAATGCTTATGGTGTGGCCTTACCCGGAGCCCCAGGCATTACCATTGGCTTCAATGAGCATATTGCATGGGGTGTAACCAATGTTGCTGCCGATGTATTAGATTACTACCAGGTTAAATTTAAAGACAATTCGCACAACAGCTACTGGTATAATGAAAAATGGAATAAAACCACCGAAAGAATAGAAAAGATTAAAATACGGGGTGAAAAAACAATACTGGATACCGTTACTTATACCCACCACGGACCGGTGGTCTATTTTGTGAAGCCTAAAGACCTTTCTTTAGCCAATAACATCCCGGTAGGTCATGCGCTACGCTGGATTGCCCATGAGGAGTCTAATGAGTTGATGACTTTCTACCTGCTTAACCGCGGTAAAAATTATAACGATTACCGCAAAGCACTAACCTATTACACGGCGCCTGCGCAAAACTTTGCCTTTGCTTCGGTTGATGGCGATATTGCCATTACCGCCAACGGCAAATTCCCGCTGAAATGGAAAGACCAGGGGAAATTTATCCTTGATGGTACCGACCCCAAGAGTGACTGGCAAGGATGGATTCCTGCGGCGCATAACCCTACGGTTAAAAATCCACCCCGCAATTTTGTGAGCTCTGCCAACCAAAGTTCCACCGATCCTTCTTATCCTTACTATATCAACTGGGAATTTAGTTCTTATGAGCGTGGCAAAAGAATTAACGACAAGCTCAGTAAGATGAATAAAATTACAGCAGATAGCATGCGGGTGATGCAAATGGATACTTACAGCCTCTTTGCCGAGAATATCCTGCCTGGTATTTTACCTAAAGTAGACATCAGCAAGCTCAATGCTACACAAAGGGAAGCTTTTAACCTCATCTCCAAATGGAACAGGTATTTTGAGGCCAAAGAAATTGCCGCCAGCATTTTTGACCTCTGGTCTAAACGCCTGTTTTTTAATATCTGGGATGATGAATTTACCGTTGCCGGCGTACCGATGAGGTACCCCTCCAGAGATCGCACCATCGAGCTTATTGTTAAGGAACCGCAATCAAAGTGGTTTGACAATGTTAAAACAAGTAAAAAAGAAAGCCTGGAAGACCTGGTCAACGAGTCTTTTAAATTAACCTGCGACAGTCTGGAGCGCAAATATGGCTCCATTGGTAATTCCTGGGAATGGGCAAATGTGAAGCACAGCTTTATTCCACACCTGGCAAAAATACCGGGCTTCAGTTCTAAAACATTGCTGATTGGTGGCTCCAGAAGCACCATCAATGCCTTAAGTGAAAGCAATGGCCCTTCCTGGCGGATGGTGATTGAGCTAGGCAAAACGCCCAAAGGACATGGTGTGTATCCCGGCGGACAGTCGGGCAACCCCGGCAGTCCTTTTTATGATAACATGATTGATACCTGGGCTAAAGGTGAGTTATACGACCTGTATTTAATGAAATCTAAACAGGACAAGACTGCTAAAATAATCTCTAACTTAAAAATCACCAACAAATAATTATGGTTTTTCTTATTATCCTGATCGTATCCTTCCTTTTACAACTCGTTGCCCCATGGTGGGTAGTGGTCATCATCTCCTTCGTTACCTGTGCTTTTGTAGGCAAAACAGCTAAAGTCTCTTTATGGTCGCCTTTCCTGGCCATCTTATTGTTGTGGTTAGGCATGGCTTTGTATAAAAGCATCCCCAATGAGCACCTTTTAGCCACACGTGTGGGAGAAATGCTGATGGTCAAATCATGGATGCTCATTTTAATCCTGACGGGCATTATGGGTGGTTTTGCTGCCGCCGTGAGTGGTTTTTGCGGTTATCATTTCCGCCGTGCCATTCTAAATGTGAAAAGCAATTCATAAACTAAATCCTGTTGCGTATTTTTGCGCCGTGAATACGAGTAATGATATCTTTTCTATAGACAGTGAACAGGCGTTTAATGCGCTTGCCTTAAATATATTTAAGCAGCAGGCACAAAATTGTGCCGTATATAAAGCTTATATATACCATTTGGGTAAAGATCCTGAAAAGATAAACCGGGTAGAGGACCTCCCTTTTCTGCCTATTTCATTCTTCAAAAGTCATGAAGTGCTGAGCAGCAACCGGGCACCGGAAATTGTTTTTAGCAGCTCTGGTACTACAGGCATGGTGCAAAGCAGGCATTTGGTAACCGATGTAAAGGTTTATGAGGATAGTTTCAACAAAGCTTTCCAGCAGTTTTATGGATGCATTGAAGATACCTGCTTGCTTGCCCTTTTACCTTCCTACCTTGAAAGAGACGGTTCTTCTTTAATTTACATGGTAGACTCCTTATTGAAGCAGAGTAAACACCCCGATAGTGGTTATTTCTTGCATAACTACAAAGAGCTTTTTCAAAAACTGGAAAAACAGAAAGCCAGCAAACAAAAAACTATATTAATAGGCGTTACCTATGCACTGCTGGATTTTTTGGAAGCCTATCAGGTAGTTTTCCCTGAACTTATTGTAATGGAAACCGGAGGCATGAAAGGAAAAAGAAAAGAAATGGTGCGCGAAGAACTCCATGACGTGTTACAAGCTGGTTTTGGTGTTTCCGCCATCCACAGTGAATATGGCATGACAGAATTATTGTCGCAGGCTTATTCTGCAGGCATTGGCATTTTTAACTGTCCGCCATGGATGAAAATTGTACTCCGTGATACCAATGATCCTTTAAGTTTAATCCAAAACCAACAAACTGGTGGCATTAATGTTATCGACCTGGCCAATGTAAACTCATGCGCCTTCCTGGCCACTCAAGATTTAGGACGGATTTACCCTGATGGCTCATTTGAGGTATTAGGCCGTTTTGACCATGCCGACATTAGAGGGTGCAACTTGCTGGTACAATAGTTTCCCTGCAGGCAAAAGCCGCATTAAAGAAATACGACAGACACACTGCTGCTTCCCTCAATTTTTACCGGGATACCGCCTCCATTTAGGGTTCCATTGATGCTGTGGGTATCGTTCTGTCCAGAAAAGTTTTTTAACGGACCAACTTTTAACCTGTCGCCATCAACCTTGAGGTTCAAACCTTTGTTACCCGGAAGTTCTACTTTGACATTTCCACCGGCACTGCTTACATTTACATATTTACCCAATTGTTTAAGGCTAACGTTCATGCTGCCGCCACTGGTAGTTGCTTCTAAACTGCAGCTCAGGTCTGTTAAATTAACGCTGCCACCTGAGGTGGAAGTAATCAGCTCTCCCTGAATGGCATTGCCACTGATGCTTCCGCCACTGGTATTTGCTTTAATAGTGCCCTTCAAACCACTCAGGTTTAAAGAACCTCCAGAAGTAGACAATGTAATAGTACCTGAACTGTTTTCTGCATGGATGCTGCCACCAGAAGTTCTGCCATTTACTTCTCCATTTAAATGCTCAATGTGCAGACTCCCACCACTGGTTGTAAAATCCTGGCTACCTGTTAAGCCGGCTAAACGAATGCTTCCCCCACTGGTATTTAAGTTAGAATTTATATTTTGTGGCACATATATTCTATAGGAAACACTCAGTTGCTTTTTCCAGTTGATTTTATTCTTCGATTTTGCCGACACATTCAGTGTCTGGTTGGCCACCATGATCTCGAGGCTGTAATCTTCATCAAGCTTTTTTTGAAGTTCCTCTTTGCTGTACTTACTTGCTGTTGTGCCCGATGGGCGTACGTAAATTTCTAACCTTGCTTCACCAGCCGGCACACCCTCAACATTAATGCTGCCACCAGAGGTGCGTGCATTGACCTTGGTGATGGATTGCCCTTTTAAAGACCTGGTGATCAGGGGCTCTTTTTCTGCATTAAACTGTGCATTAACGGCACAGCTGAAGCTGATTAATAAAACGAAAAGTGCAAGTGGTTTCATGAGCGTAGGTTATAGCCTAAAGATAACCAATAATATTGTTCAGCAACAAATTAAAGCACTCAAAAAGGCTAGGAAATTGTAGAAATAAAAATCATTCTGTACAAGTTGGCGAAACCTTCAAAATCTTTTTGAAAGCCTACTTTTTGGTTAAACTGAAAAGAAAATCAGGTTATCGTAAAGTAAAAGGCAACTAATAGTTCAGCTATCCTTTATAGGGCGTTGGTAGGGCGTTCGTAGGGCCTTCCTGTATCGATTTGCCCTTTGAAGGCCTACCTAAGGGTCTACGAAACCCTTGTTAATTATTAGTAAATAGATACAGTACGCCAACTGCACTGAAACTTCAGCACAGCAGCGTTAAAAGTATTGCTTATTCTGCAATCAGCAGGAAGTAGTTTTTCTTTCCTTTTTGAACAATCAGGTATTTCTGATTTAAAAGATTTGTGTGGTTAAAAACAGCCGATGCTTCTTTAATTTTCTCTTTGTTTAAGGAAACACCACCACCCTGGATGAGCTTTTTGGCTTCGCCTTTAGAGGCAAAAACCGCAGTTTTCTCGGCAAGCAAAGTAGAGGCATCAATTCCAGCGGAAAGCTCTTCTTTGGAGATGGTATATTGAGGGATACCTTCAAAAATTTCCAGCACTTGTTCATCGCTTAATGTGGCAAAAAACGCCAAAGAACCGTTTCCGAATAGAAATTCTGAGGTTTTAATGGCGGTATCTAATGCTTCTTCGCTATGTACTTTTATGGTAATATCTTCGGCAAGGGCTTTCTGCAACAGGCGTAAATGTGGTGCCGTATCATGCTGTACTTCTAAAGCTTCTACTTCTTCTTTAGTTTTCAGTGTGAAAATTCGGATCCATTTTTTTACATCGTCATCAGATGCGTTGAGCCAAAACTGGTAAAATTTATACGGCGATGTTTTTGCCGGGTCAAGCCATACTGCGCCGCTTTCGGTTTTACCGAATTTGGTGCCATCTGCTTTCTTAATCAATTGTGTAGTGATGGCATAGGCCGTTCCACTGTCTTTTCTGCGGATCAGTTCTGTTCCGGTTACAATGTTACCCCATTGATCAGAGCCCCCCATTTGTACCAGGCAGTTGTTGTTTTTCCACAGGTAATAAAAATCATAACCCTGTATCAACTGGTAGCAGAATTCCGTAAAGGAAAGTCCTGCACCGCCATCGCCTTCCAAACGTTTTTTAACGCTGTCTTTGGCCATCATGTAATTTACAGTGATGTGCTTACCTACATCCCTGATAAAATCCAGAAAATGTAAATCTTTAAACCAGTCGGCATTATTAACCATTACGGCATCATTACCTGCATCGCCGAAGGTTAAAAATTTGCTCAGCTGTGCTTTGATTCCATTAAGGTTATGGGATAAAATTTCAGGAGTCAGCAGGTTTCTTTCTGCAGATTTACCTGAAGGATCGCCCACCATCCCTGTAGCGCCACCAACCAATGCAAAAGGCTTATGGCCAGCACGTTGAAAGTGAATTAAGGTCATGATTTGCGTTAAGTGACCAACATGAAGGGAGTCTGCCGTAGGGTCAAAACCGATATAACCTGAGGTCATACCCTCTTTTAACTTTTCTTCAGTCTGAGGCATGATGTCATGCAACATCCCTCTCCAACGTAACTCTTCTACAAAATTGGTCATCTTTTTCCTTTTGCCGCAAATATAGGAAAAGCATCCTTACCTGCTAAAATTTGAAGGACGTAAAACCTGAATTTACAAAGAATTTAACTATTTTTAAAGCAATGAACTTTCTCTCCCACTATTATTTTGAAAAGAAGGAACCAGATAACCATCTGGTTATAGGGATAGTTTTGCCTGATTTTATCAAGAACGCCCATAAAGACTGGAATTTAAATCCGCAGAAAGAAGAACACCTGTTTATGAAAGATCCAAACGAGGCCTCCATTTTAAGGGGTTGGAAAAGGCACCTTGAAGTAGATCGCCTTTTTCATTGCTCAGATTTTTTCATTACGCAAACGGCAATTTTAAAGCAAATGATTATGCCGGCCATGCATTCGGGACCGGTGAAGCCATTTTTTCTGGCGCATATTGGTTTGGAGCTTATCTTAGACCACCTGCTCACTACCAATGGCCTGGTGAACATCAACAAGTTTTATGACCAGCTGCAACAAGCCAATAGCGCATCCTTACATTCTTTTTTACAGAAAGCGGGGATTCTGGACTTGCAGCTCTTTCTTAATTTCCTGACTGGTTTTATCTCCAGCCGCTACTTGCTGAGCTACCAAAAGATAGAAAATATTGCTTATGCCCTCAATCGCATTTGCATGCGTCTATGGAACGACCCTTTTACGGCACAGCAGGTAGAGCAGCTCACGGCCTGTTTAATTGAGTTCAGAGACTCTATTGAGCATGATTTCCTCAGCATTTTCAGAGAAATTGAAGTCAAGTTATAGACACCGGCTTCATCTTTTTGTATCTTCGCTTTTATGTCATCACCTGCAATAAAAGACACAATGGATAAATTGGTTAAAGAGCTTAACCAACATTCCTATAATTATTATGTACTTGCAATGCCTACTATTGCTGACTATGAGTTTGATAAAAAACTCGCAGAACTCAGCAAGCTGGAAAAGGAATATCCTGAATTTGCAGACCCCGACTCCCCTACTTTAAAAGTGGGTGGCGAAATCACGAAGAACTTTGTTACCGTTGCCCATAAATGGCCCATGCTTTCCCTGGGCAATACTTATAATGAACAGGAGCTGCGTGATTTTGACGACCGCATTAGAAAGTCGCTGGGCGACAACTTCGAATATGTTTGTGAGCTGAAGTTCGATGGTGTTTCCATTAGCCTCACCTTCGAAAACAATAAACTTTTACGTGCTGTTACCCGTGGTGATGGCCGCCGGGGTGATGATGTAACCTGTAATGTGAAAACCATCAGCAACATTCCTCATCATTTAAAAACGACTGAGGCACCGGAACTTTTTGAAATCCGCGGTGAAATATTAATGCACCGTGCCGCCTTCTTGCGTTTAAATAAAGAAAGAGAAGAACTTGGTGAAGACTTGTATGCCAACCCGAGGAACTTTGCCGCTGGAACGATAAAAATGCAGGATTCTAAGGAAGTAGCCAAAAGACCTTTAGATTGTTTTTTATATGCATTAAATACCGATAAAACATTATTCAGAACCCATTGGGAAAGTTTGCAGACGCTGAAACAATGGGGTTTTCATGTGAGTGAACACAGTAAACTTGCCACTTCTATTGATGAGGTTTTTGATTTTATTCAATACTGGGAGAAAGAGCGCTTTAACCTGAGTTATGATATCGATGGTATTGTGATCAAGGTAAACAGCTATGCGCAACAACAGGAATTAGGCTTTACCGCCAAATCACCACGCTGGGCTATCTCTTATAAATTTAAAGCTGAAGAGGTAGAAACCATTCTCGAAAAAGTAACTTACCAGGTAGGCCGTACGGGTGCAGTAACACCTGTAGCTAACTTAAAACCGGTATTATTAGCGGGCACCACTGTAAAAAGGGCCACCCTGCACAATGCCAATGAAATTGAACGTCTGGATTTACACTTAGGTGATAGCGTTTTTGTAGAAAAAGGAGGTGAAATTATCCCCAAAATCATCAATGTCAACCTGGAAAAAAGAAAACCTGAAGCACAGAAGGTTATTTATCCGTTGATCTGCCCCGAGTGCAGCACAACTCTAGCGCGTAAGGAGGGTGAAGTAGCTTTCTATTGCCCTAACGATGAGGGTTGTCCGCCGCAAATTGTAGGTAAAATACAGCATTTCATCAGCAGGAAAGCCATGAATATTGATGGACTGGGGGATGAAACCATAGAAACTTTTTACCAGAAAGGATTGATCAGGCACATCAGTGACCTTTATACTTTAAAGGAGAAAGCCGATGAACTTAAAACAATAGCTCGTTTTGGCGAACGCTCCATCGAAAATATGTTAGCGGGTATTGAGCTGTCAAAACAAATGCCTTTTGAGAAAGTGTTATTCGGATTGGGCATTCGTTATGTGGGCGAAACTGTAGCCCGCAAACTGGCCTTTGCCACTAAAAGTATGGACCGTTTAGCCACCTCCACGGTAGAAGAGCTGGTGACTATAGATGAAATTGGACAACGCATAGCAGAAAGCATCGTTGAATACTTCATTAAGCCCGAACATTTGGTGCAAATTGAGCTGCTCAAAAGCCATGGATTGCAGTTCGAAGCAAAAGAAATTGCAATAACCCTTCAAAGTGAGAAGTTTAGTGGAAAAACATTCGTAATTTCAGGCGTTTTTGAAAAATTTAGTCGCGATGAGCTTAAAGAATTGATTGAAAACAATGGTGGTAAGATATTAAGCAGTATTTCTGCGAAACTTAATTACCTTGTTGCCGGCGATAACATGGGCCCCTCTAAATTGGAAAAAGCAAAAAAACTCAATATCGCCCTTATTTCAGAAGATGAGTTAGTGGCGCTGTTGAATTAAAATAAATGATGATATTTTCATCAACATTAAGAATTAGTATAAAATAATGAGCAAATTTCACGGAACTGGTGTTGCGTTGGTAACCCCTTTTAATGCAGATGGATCGGTAGATTTTGACGGCCTCAAAAACCTCATCAATTACCAGATTGAAGGTAAAGTAGAATACCTGGTATCTTTAGGTACTACAGGAGAAGCATCAACACTGAATAAGGAGGAGAAGAAGAAGATCTGGGAATTTACTGCAGAAGTAAACAACGGACGGATCCCTTTGGTTGCTGGTTTAGGGGGCAACAATACAGCAGAACTGGTTGCAGAAATTAAGAATTTCGAAATCAATGGCTACGATGCTATCTTATCTGCCAGCCCTTATTACAATAAGCCTACCCAGGAAGGAATTTACCAGCATTATAAAGCGGTTAGCGAAAGCAGCGCTTTACCTGTTTTTTTATATAATGTACCAGGCAGAACGGCGAGCAATGTAAGTGCGGAAACGACTTGCCGGTTAGCGTCTGACTTTAAAAATATTATTGGTATTAAAGAAGCTTCGGCTAATTTTGACCAGTTTAACCAGATTTTACGCGACAAGCCTGAAGATTTTATGTTGATCTCCGGTGATGATCCGGCTTCACTACCCATGATCGCCATGGGTGCTGTAGGAATTATTTCTGTAATTGGTAATGCTTTACCACAACAGTTTTCTGACATGATCAGGTTGTGTCTTGCCGGCGATTTCAAAGCAGCAGCACCTTTACACTTAAGCCTGATTGAAATTACACGGATGATTTTTGCGGAAGGTAATCCTGCAGGTGTTAAAGCAGCGTTAAAACATCTTGGTGTTTGTGGCGACCAGGTACGACTGCCGTTGGTAACTATATCTAAAGAATTAGAAAGAAATATAATTGCTGAGGTTGAAAAGCTGAAAGCTTAACCGCAATTTAAAAACGTTATTATACAAAAAAAGACCTTCAACACGAAGGTCTTTTTTTGTGAATCATTACACCAGTTTTAAATTAAGCTTCTTTGTTTTTCGCCGCCTGAATTTCTAAACGGATGGCCTGAGCAAGATTCTTAACATCTTGAAGTCCTTTTCTTACTCGTGTACCAGCAGCACTGTTCGCTTTATTATAAAACTTGTCAGCATCTGCTTCAAGACCATTGATCAGGTCCTTAAGTTCATTAAATTTCTCGATCTTTGCCATTTTGAATTCTTTAGGTTAATTAGGTTTAGGTTAATACTATTACTAAAGTAGGATGTTTATTTTAATAAAAAAATTTTTTGCATAATAATAATGGCTTTATAGTGATTTAAACCCCTATTATCAAAAAAAAAGCGGCTTCCGATTAAATGGAAAGCCGCTTTTTGCGTTAAGGTTAACTTAAACCTCTAACTTATTGTCTTTATAATAGCCACTCGCAAGGCGCTCAGCGATATCACTAAAGGCTTCAAGCGTGCGTTCTACGTCTTCTAAAGTATGTACAGCCGTAGGAATTAACCTTAACTCAATTAAGCCCTTAGGGATCACCGGATACACTACAATAGAACAGAAGATGCTATAGTTCTCACGCAAGTCCATCGTTAAGGCTGTTGCTTCCAACAATTCACCTTTTAAAAATACAGGTGTTACTACGGTATTGGTAATGCCAATATCAAAACCACGTGATTTTAACCCTGATTGTAAGGCCATAGCAATACGCCACAGGTTTTCTCTTAACTCAGGTTTGCTTTTCAGCAATTCTAAACGTTTCAACAAGCCGATCACCATTGGCATAGGCAAAGCCTTTGCAAAAGTCTGTGAACGCATGTTGTAACGGAAGAAATTAGTGATTTGCTCTGTAGAAGCAACAAATGCACCGATACCTGCCATTGCTTTGGCAAAAGTACCGAAATAAATATCTACACCCTCAATGCAATTTTGTGCTTCGTGCGTACCACCACCAGTATCACCCATGGTACCAAAACCATGTGCATCATCAATTAATAAACGGAAATTAAAGTCTTTTTTAAGGTCTACTAATTCTTTAAGTTTCCCTTGTGCGCCTGACATGCCGAAAACACCCTCAGTGATTACCAGGATACCGCCACCACTTTGTTCTACTAACTTGGTAGCACGTTCAAGTTGTTTGCGGGCACTTTCAATATCATTATGTTTATACACAAAGCGTTTACCCATGTGTAACCTTAAACCATCTATAATACAAGCATGGCATTCGCCATCGTATACAATAACATCATTTCGATCTACCAGTGCGTCAATAATAGAGACCATGCCCTGGTAACCGTAGTTTAATAAAAAGGCATCAGGCTTGCCTACAAATGCGGCCAGTTCCTGCTCTAATTGTTCATGGTATTTAGTGTTACCAGACATCATTCTGGCACCCATAGGGGCTGCCATTCCAAATTCAGCTGCACCAGCCTGATCCGCTTCGCGAACTTCAGGGTGATTTGCTAAACCCAGGTAATTATTTAAACTCCATACTAAATGCTCCTTTCCACGGAAATTCATATGTGGGGCAATTTCTCCTTCAAGTTTTGGGAAGGAAAAATAGCCGTGAGACCATTTTTGATGCTGCCCAAGGGGACCCATATGCGTTGCTATCTTTTCAAAAATATCCAATTTTATATGTTATTAAGTTAATTTATTTGGTGCAAATTTAATGTTTTATGAACGATATCCAAGATTGAGGGATGCTATCCATTCATATTTATGACAAAAGCCTTAACAATCGATTTTGTTAAGGCTTTATATATTATTGGAAAGTATTAATCAACGTTATCATGTAAAAAAGAATTGTTCGGTCTGATCTCCGTAGTACCATCTTCATCGTTGCTCAACGTAAATCTTGAAACATGCGATTCTGAAGAATGCGGAACTTGTTGCAACTGCATTTGTTTACGTTTGTAAGCAGGTTCATTTTCTAATTCCTGCAGGCCATTAGAAGTACGCAATTTCATGCTCAGGTCTTTTAACCTTAATATTCTCTCTTTAGATTTCTTTAATTGATCTTCTATAGATTCATCATTTTTATCATCATCAAGGCCAGCCTCTTTTTGTTGTTCAGGGGCATTGACATTTGATTTTGGATCAAAACTAGCTGCTGGTGTTTCAAAAGTATAATCAGTTTCAGCAAGTTTAATTTCGAATTCATAGCCAGTTTCAGCCTGAGCTTCTGGCTTTTCTTCTTCTATTAAAGAATGTCTGATGATGTTATCATTATCGTCAGCTTTTCTTCCTTTGTTGTTGTTATACATGTCGGCAAAAAGGTCATTAGGTTTTTCCTCTTTTGCTTTCATCACCGGCTCATTACTGTAAAGATCTTGTCTTGTCTCTATAAAAGAATTTACAGGTTCTACAGGTTTTACCAATGGTGCCTCTTCAGGTGTTAACAAAGAAATCTTTTTAACATTCTTTTTCTCGTGCGCACGCTGCTCTGTGGTTTGAAAGCCTGTAGCAATAATGGTTACCGAAAGTTTGTCTTCCAGGTTTTCATCGATACAATTTCCCCAGATTAAATCTGCAGAAAGACCGGCTTTATCCTGTATATAATCAGTGATGATCGTTACCTCATCCATCGTTACTTCACGCAAGCCAGAGCTAATGTTCAATAAGATATAACGGGCACCTTCAATTTCGTTATCCTTTAATAAGGGCGATGCTAAAGCACCTTCCACAGCATTCATGGCCCTGTCTTCACCATCACAAGCAAAACTACCCATGATACATACGCCACTGTCTTTCATAACCGTGCGTACATCCTTGAAATCCACATTGATATAACCGGGTACGGTAATGATCTCTGCGATTCCTTTTGCGGCAGTGGTTAAGATATCATCTGCCTGCGCAAAGGCCGAGCCTAAGGTTAGGTTTCCGAAGATCTCACGCAACCTGTCGTTGGAGATGACAAGGTATGAATCAACATACTTTTTCAATTCATCAAGCCCATCTTCGGCTTGCATTTTCCGGCGCTTGCCTTCAAAAGAAAAAGGTGTTGTAATAATAGCTACGGTAAGGATATCCAATTCCTTAGCAGCTTGTGCAATAATCGGACTGGCACCAGTACCGGTACCACCACCCATTCCTGCAGTGATGAACAACATTTTTGTGGTGCTGCCCAACATCTGTTTGATGTCGTCAATATTCTCTATCGCAGAGTTTTTTCCTACTTCAGGAATCGATCCTGCACCCATTCCTTCAGTAAGGCTAGCTCCTAACTGTACTTTATTAGGAATAGGACTAAATTCCAGGGCCTGAGCGTCTGTATTACAAATAATAAAGTCCACACCTGTAATTCCCTGACGGTACATATGGTTTACCGCATTTCCACCACCGCCACCAACACCAATTACTTTGATGATTGATGACTTATCTTTTAACATTTCGAACTGCATATCTTTATGAATCAGTTGTTTATAAATTCGCCTTACCTGTTCATTTACCCAATGTAATATTAACACTTTTAAACAGGGGTTTTCCACAATTGTTAAATATGTGGAAAAGTTCCTGTTTGTGGAAAATTATTACGGTTTTATATAATCTTCATCGCTTACATTCATGTCATCTTTAATAAAATCTTTAGTTTTCGCTAAAAGTTTATCAAACAAACCTGTACCGCTCCGCTTTGTCTTTTCTTTTACTTCCTGAGGTTTTTCTACAAATACACCAGGCTGTTTCATTTCTTCTACAAGTTCTTCTGCTTTTTGAATTCCTTTGATCAACAGGCCAACACTCGTTGCATACATCGGACTTTTTAAATCGTCATATATGGTTTTCGGCATATCTTCAAATTTCGACAAATGCTCATTAGGATAACCTACACGGCAATCTAAACCGGTTACGTATTCTACCAATTGAGAAAGGTGTTTCAACAAAGCACCACCACCAGTGATCACAACACCACCAATCAGTTTCTTCTCATAACCAGAAGACTTGATCTCGTAGTAAACATGTTCAATGATCTCTTCCATGCGTGCCTGTATAACATAGGCAAGGTTTTTAACAGAGATTTCTTTAGGCTCTCTGCCTCTTAAACCTGGAACACAGATAATTTCATTTTCTTTGTTCTCTTCAGCAAGCGCAGAGCCAAACCTTGTTTTCAACAATTCTGCCTGGTTTCTCATCACAGAACAGCCTTCTCTGATGTCTTCAGTAATGCTGTTACCCCCAAAAGGAATTACTGCTGTATGGCGGATAATACCTTCATGGAAAATAGCAATATCTGTAGTACCACCACCGATATCTACCAAAGCGATACCTGCTTCTTTTTCTTCCTCGCTCAACACGGATTCAGAAGAGGCAAGTGGCTCCAGAATTAACTCCTGGGTAGTTAAACCCGCATTAGATACACACCTCATGATGTTTTTCACTGCGGTAACCTGACCAGAAATAATGTGGAAATTCGCTTCTAAACGAACGCCCGCCATTCCTATAGGGTCTTTTACACCCGGCTCATTGTCAATTGTAAATTCTTGCGGCAAAACATGGATGATTTCTTCTCCTGGGGGCATTACCAGTTTGAACATGTCATCTATTAATTTGTCAATATCTTTTTTACCTATTTCATTCGTTAGTTCTCTTCTGGTAAGGATGCCCCTGTGTTGCAAACTTTTAATGTGCTGACCAGCGATACCAACATTAACAACGCGGATCTCAACATTAGATTGTCCACTTGCTACTTCCACGGCTTGCGTAATACCTTGAACAGTTTTCTGAATATTCGAAACTACCCCACGTGTTACGCCGGCGGATTCTGCTTTTCCGATACCTAATACTTCAATCTTACCATGTGTTGTTCTGCGCCCCACGATGACACAAATTTTGGTAGTGCCTATATCCAGTCCTACTACTATTGGAGACTGAATGGTAGATTTATCTTTGCCCATAACTATATAATTGAATGCTGAGTTTTTGTCTTAATTTGTTTTTTCAGGTGTTGTATTAACTTTTACTGCTAGAGGTACTTTTGTATTGGTATCTCCAACTGCAGGAACTAACTTTGGTACTGGCGGGTAAACCTTTGCTAAAGTAGAATCCGGTTTTGTTCTTTCACAAACCACCTGATTTGTAAATTTAATGTTAATTGTTTTGTAGGTATCCCACCCTACCTTAGGCATAGCCTTCGTATAAAATGCAAGCAGGTTTCTCATTTTTACCTCCAGAGAATCCGCATTGCCCAGGATAATCCGCTGGTTCCCTACCCGGGGTACCAGTTCCATATCGCCACGCTCGTCCAGGAAAATCTGTTCGATCTGCGCATCCCATAAAGTATCTGCCTTGATATATAAAGCAGTTTTATATAAATCCCTACCTTTTTTTGTATTCAATGTATCTAAACGACCATTGAAACTTTCCCTGATATCGCCATTAGCCACTAACACATTGGCGGTGAAATTACCCGATACAGGCATTTTCAAGCCTTGTTTGTCAATGTAAAAATCCTGAAAGCCCGCATTGATTACCCTTAATATGGGTTGTCTTTGTTCAAGTTCAATGTGGATCACCCCATCCATATCTGCATACACCTTGGCTTCAGCAATATAGGGATTAGCAATCATTTTCTTCTCAATAGAATTAAGGTTAATTTGTTGTAACTGACGACCAATTAAAACGCCTTGATTTTGCTTTAAAATAGCATCGACTTCTTCTCTTTCAATAAAGTTATCTGCACCGGGAATCAGTATTTTAATGTTGCTGCACTTCACTTCACGTTTTTTTACCTCAATGAAGCTCATGAGCACAACTACGCCTGCCAGGCTAAACACCCATGCACAGCATTTTAAAACTGATTTCCAATCGATCCTCTTAAGCATGATCCATTAATTGTTTTAAGGGTTGAATTAAAGTATCAATATCACCTGCACCTACGGTCAGCAACAATTCAGGTTTTTTATCCTCAATGATGGCCAACACGGCGTCTTTCTGCACAAGCGACTTGCTATTGGAGATAACTTTGTTTAACAACCAGGCGGAGGTAATTCCATCTAAAGGCAATTCCCTTGCAGGATAAATGTCAAGCAATAATAAATCATCTACAGTGCTTAAAACTTCTGCAAACTCATCAGCAAAATCACGGGTGCGGGTAAACAAGTGTGGTTGAAACAGGACTGTTAATTTCTTATCAGGATACAGTTGTCGCACGGCATCAAAACAAGCTCTTAACTCTTCAGGATGATGCGCATAGTCGTCGATATAAATTTGAGTTGGAGTTTTCACCACATATTCAAACCTTCTCTTCACACCTTTAAAAGCTGCAACAGCCGACTTAATAGCCTCTGGCTCAATACCTAATTGTAAAGAGACAGCAATAGCAGCAACAGCATTTTCTACATTATGTTTTCCTGGAAGCATTATACAGAGATCTTTAATTTCTGTCTTCGAGGACGTGTAGTCAAACATGAAGCTGGAATTGAAGACCCTGATGTTATTTCCATAGATGGCTGCATGTTCATTTAAACTATAAGTTAACCCATTTTTCAAGGGTAAACCTTCTTTAACAAACAAAGTGCCATCTAATTTTAATTGCGACGCAAAAAGATGAAAAGATTCATGTAAATGCGCAGCATCACCATAAATGTCTAAATGATCGGCATCCATGGAGGTAATAACAGCAAGATCAGGATTTAAAGTCAGGAAGGAACGATCATACTCATCTGCTTCTACCACCACTACATTATTGTCGCCAATTAAAAAATTGCTTTGGTAGTTTGTAGCAATACCACCTAAAAATGCAGTACAGCCAAAACCACTATGCGTTAAGATATGGGCGATAATAGAAGAAGTTGTGGTTTTACCATGGGTACCTGCCACAGCGATACAAAACTGTCCGCGGCTGATGATACCCAATACTTCCGATCGTTTCTTCAGCGTAAAACCAGTGGATTGGAAGTAATTTAAAATAGCACTATTTTTTGGAATTGCAGGGGTATAAATGATCAAAGTATCAGCCGCATTTTCCTGGAAACCCAAAGGTAATGCAGCAGTCTCATCAACATAATTAACAAGGATCCCTTCACTTTCTAAGGCAAGGGTCAGCGTAGTTTTGGTTTTGTCGTAACCGCAAACCTGCACTCCTCTTTTTGCAAAATAACGGGCAAGGGCACTCATACCGATTCCACCGATACCTACAAAATACACCCTGTTGATTGCCGCTAATTCCATTTTACTTTCTCCTTTTCAACTAATTTAAACACCTCTGTCGCAATCAGCTCATCTGCCTGTGGAAGGCCCATTTTACTGATATTGGAGGACAGTTCCGCACATTTATTTCTGTCTTTGAGCAGTTCTAAAGCAGTAGTCACCAAAGTATCTTCTGCAGAACGGTCAACAACAATAATTGCTGCATTATTTTTAGCCAATGCAAGGGCATTTTTAGTCTGGTGATCTTCAGCAACATTTGGAGAAGGCACCAGGATCACTGGTTTATTAACCAGGCAAAGTTCAGCAATAGTACCTGCACCAGCTCTTGAAATAATGACATCTGCAGCAGCATAAGCCAAATCCATCCTGTTTAAGAATTCAAGAATCCTCACATTGGGATGAAAATTCAAGCCTAAACGTTCAATAATACCCGCATAGTAATACTTGCCTGTTTGCCATACCAGCTGTATATCCTGGTCAACAATGGCCTGAATATGTTTTTCTATACTTTTATTAAGTGTACCAGCACCCAAACTTCCACCTGTAATCAAGATGATTTTCTTTAAAGGATCAAGCTTCAGCAACTCTGCACCTACAAAACGTTTATCGGTTACATCAATCACTTCTTTTCTTACCGGATTACCAGTTTTTAAAATCCTGTCGGCCGGAAAAAACTGCTCCATCCCATCAAAAGCAACACAGATTTTGCTGGCATTTTTACCAAGCCATTTATTGGTGATGCCTGCATAAGAATTTTGTTCCTGTATTAAATAAGGAATCTTCTTTAAGGATGCGGCAAACAATAAAGGCCCGGAAGCATAACCGCCAACACCAATTACCACATCAGGCTTGAAAGTAGCAATCAGATTAAGTGACTTGGTTACACTACCAACAATTTTAAGTGGCAAGGAAAGATTCTTCAAAATAGAACCTCTTTGCAATCCGCTAATTTTTAGTCCGACGATTTGATAACCTGCAGCAGGAACTTTTTCCATTTCCATTCTACCTTTAGCACCAACGAATAAAATTTCACAGCCAGGTTCTCTACGTCTGAGTGCATTTGCTATGGCAATAGCGGGAAAAATATGACCCCCGGTACCACCGCCTGAAATTATGATTCTTGTTGCTTTCATCTTCTATAATTAGCCCATTGCAGGGATTTCACCTACAATGATTTTTTTGTTATTTTCTTCTACATCCCTGCTCACACTTAATATAATACCAAAGGCAATACTGGTAAAAATCATGGATGTTCCGCCCATGCTTACCAGTGGCAAAGGCACCCCTGTTACAGGACCTAAACCTACAGCAACAGCCATATTGGCGAAGGCCTGTATGGTTAAGCTAAAACTTAAACCCGCCGCGAGCAGTGCCCCAAAGGCCTTCGGACTTTGGGTTACAATTCTTACACACCTGTAGAGGAGCACCAGGTACAACACAATGACGACCAAAGCTCCTAAAAGTCCATATTCTTCTACAATGATGGCAAAGATAAAATCTGAATATGGGTGTGGCAAGAAGTTACGTTGTATACTGTTACCCGGTCCTTTTCCAAAAACACCTCCTGCAGCAAGCGCAATTTTCGCCTGGTCTGATTGGTAGGTTTTATCAGAATTCTGCATTTCCGGGTGTAGGAAAGAGTTGATCCTTGATTTATAGGTTTCTCTCCTCGGCCCTAAAAACACTACCAATAATAACAATACCATGCCTCCCGCACATACAATGGCAATCTGCTTGATACTGATCCTTCCTATTATTAACAATAAGATACTAACGCCAAAAAGCATTAACGCTGTAGATAAGTTGGCCAGGGCAATTAAAATAAAGACCACCAGCACTGAACCCATGATAGGTGCAAATGCTTTTTTTACATCTTTAATGTTTTCTTGTTTACGCGTCAGCATCCTTGCTAAAAAGGTAATTAAGGCTAGTTTAGCCAAATCGGAGGTTTGAAACGTCAGCCCGATGATTGGTATTTTCACCCAACGCGAGGCATCGTTTAAACTCGCCCCAAAGATCAGCGTATAGAACAATAGCGGTATAGTGACAAGCATCAGTACTTTAGAGATCCCCGCATAGTATTTATAGTCTAGTAAATGCGAAATATAAATCATACCAATCCCCATCACCACAAAAATGAGGTGTTTAGTGAGCAACAGTTTTTCTACTGTTTCTCCATGTTTATAGGCCAGCGTACCTGTTGCACTATAAACGGCAAGAATAGAAATTAAAGACAACAGGATGATGATCAACCAGATCCATCTGTCGCCTTTTGTCTTTTCTAAAATTGCATTAATAGCTCTCATATCTTATAATTCTTTAACAGCAATTTTAAATTGGTTACCACGGTCTTCATAATTCTTGAACAGGTCAAAACTGGCACATGCTGGCGATAACAATACCGTATCGCCTTTTTTGGCAAGATGGTAGGATACCTTAACAGCCTCCTCCATAGAAAAAGTATTGACAATAATATCTACATCATTCTCGAAAGCTTTATGAATCAGCTTATTGTTTTTACCTAAACACACAATGGCTTTCACCTTATCCTTCATCAGGTCTTTAAGCATGGTATAGTCATTGCCTTTATCAACACCACCTAAAATAAGCACTACTTTGGTGCTCATGCTTTCCAGGGCATACCAGGTGGAATTGACATTTGTGGCCTTGGAATCATTGATGTATTCAACACCATTGATTTTGGCCACGTTCTCTAAACGGTGTTCAATATTTTTCATGTCACGCATGCTCTCCCTGATGGTGAGATTGCGGATATCTAAAACTTTCGCTACAATTCCGGATGCCATGGAATTGTAGATATTATGCTTGCCTTGTAGGGCTAATTCTGTAATTGACATGGTAAATGGATTAAGCGGGTTAATATTGATATGAAGATCATTGTTGGCTAAATAGCCTCCATTTTCAACTTCTTTATAAATTGAAAAAGGATATTGTACAGCATCGATGCTAGTGTTGTTAAGCGCAGTTAAAGTCTCCTGATCATCGGCACAGTAGATGAAATAATCACTTGCTGTTTGGTTTTGTGCAATGCGCATTTTTGATGCAGCATAGTTCTCCATCTTGTAATCGTAACGGTCAAGATGATCTGGCGTAATGTTCAGCAAAACGGCAATATCAGCTTTAAAGTCGTACATATCGTCAAGCATAAAGCTAGAAATCTCCAATACATACCAGTCAAAGTTTGCCGTTGCTACTTGTGCAGCAAAGCTATGCCCAATATTTCCGGCCAGGCCTACATTTAATCCTGCATTTTTGAGAATCTCGTAAGTTAGCATGGTCGTTGTGGTTTTACCATTAGAGCCAGTTATGCAAATGGTTTTGGCCGTGGTATAACGTTTCGCAAACTCAATTTCTGAAATAACAGGAATACCTAAAGCTTTAAGCTCTTTAATAATGGCAGCCTTTTCAGGAATACCCGGGCTTTTAATTACTTCTGTGGCATTTAAAATCAATTCTGCTGTATGCTGTTCCTCTTCGAAAGGGATGTTCAAACCTTCTAAAGCTTCTTTATACTTTGGTGCAATGACACCAAAATCTGATACAAAAACAGCAAAGCCCTGCTTTTGAGCAAGCATTGCTGCCCCTATTCCACTTTCTCCAGCTCCTAATATGACGATGCGCTGCTCCATTATCTTACTTTTAAGGTGATGATGGTGATGATGGCAAGCAATATGCTGATGATCCAGAACCTGGTAACGATTTTGGCTTCATGGTATCCTTTTTTCTGGTAATGGTGGTGCAACGGCGACATGAGGAACACACGTCTGCCCTCTCCAAAACGTCTTTTGGTATATTTAAAATAGCTCACCTGTATCATTACAGAAAAGATCTCGATCAAAAACACACCACATAATATTGGAATCAGCCATTCTTTTCTGATCATGATGGCAAAAGCCGCGATGATACCACCGATGGCTAAGCTACCAGTATCGCCCATAAACACTTGTGCGGGGTATGAATTATACCATAAGAACCCTACGCAGGCTCCTACAAAGGCACCGGCAAAAATCATGAGTTCACCAGAGTTTGGAATATACATGATATTGAGGTAATCGGCAATGACCGTATTACCCGAAACATAGGCCAATAAACCAAGGGTAATACCGATGATGGCGGAGGTTCCAGTAGCAAGCCCATCAATACCATCGGTAATGTTGGCGCCATTGGAAACACCCGTAACAATGATTACCGTAAACAGAAGAAACACAATCAGTGCATATTTCTCATAGCCTGGACCTAGAAATTTGAGCACTTTAGCATAATCAAACTCATTCTTTTTGTAGAAAGGAACGTTGGTTTTAGTAGATTTTACATCTTGGGTATAGTAATAATTTCCGCCTTTTTCTCTAAGGATGATAGGTGCAGAGGCGGCAGGTTTTTCTGTGTCAGACACGGTTTGTCTCACCACAATGTTTGGGTTAAAATACATGGTATAGCCAATAATTAACCCAAGGCCCACCTGGCCTACTACTTTAAATTTCCCTGCAAGTCCTTCTTTGTTTTTTTTAAAAACCTTGATATAATCATCCAGAAAACCAACAGCACCCATCCAAACAGTGGTAATGATCATCAGGAGCACGTAAACATTGGTCAGGTTAGCCAATAATAAAGTAGGCACCAATATACCTAACAGAATAATAAGTCCACCCATAGTTGGTGTACCCTGTTTTTGCATTTGCCCCTCTAAGCCTAAATTCCTTACCGTTTCGCCTACCTGCTTTTTTTGCAGGTAATTGATTAACCTTCTACCGTATACTGTGGTAATGATCAAAGAGATGATGATGGCAAGCGAAGTCCTGAAGGTAATGTACTGAAACAACCTTAATCCTGGGATATCATAATCCTGACGTAAATACTCAAATAAATGATATAACATTAGCTGATTAGGTTTAACTGTTCCAATAATATTTCTTTGTCATCAAAAGGATGTCTTACGCCATTGATCTCCTGGTATTTCTCATGACCTTTACCTGCCAATAAAATGATATCGCCAGGTTTAGCAAGGTGACAAGCCGTTTTAATGGCTTCCTTGCGGTCAACGATGGTTAATGTTTTACGTTTATTAGTTGGAGAAACCCCGGTTTCCATCTCTTCAACAATGGTTTGCGGATTTTCTGTACGTGGATTATCTGAAGTTAAAATCACTTTATCACTCCAGTCACAAGCCACCTGCGCCATGATAGGACGTTTGGTTTTATCTCTGTCGCCACCGCAACCAATGATAGTAATCACTTGCTCGGTACCCTTTCTGATGTCCTGGATTGTGCTTAACACATTCTGAACAGCATCTGGCGTATGCGCATAATCCACAATGCCAATGATGTTTACCTTATTGCTCACATAGTCAAACCTGCCTTCAGCACCGGTAAGGTTACTTAAAAGTGTAAGAACCTCTAACTTATCTTCGCCTAGTAATATTGCTGTTCCGTAAGCTGCCAATAAATTTGACGCGTTAAATGAACCTACTAATTTAAAAAATACTTCAACGCTATCAATTTCTAAATGAAGACCACTAAACCTGTTCTCTATGATCCTGGCTTTAAAATCTGCCATTTCTTTTAAAGCATAGGTCTTTTTTAACGCCTTGGTATTTTGGACCATCACTGCCCCATTTTTATCATCTGCATTAACAAGGGCAAATGCTGTTTTCGGCAAACCATCAAAAAAAGCTTTTTTTGCCTTTAGGTAGTTATCAAAAGTTTTATGAAAATCTAAATGATCATGGGTGATGTTAGAGAAAACACCGCCGATGAAATCTAGCCCTTCAATTCTATGTTGTGCTACGGCATGTGAACTCACTTCCATAAAGCAGAATTCACAACCTATATTGACCATTTTATCTAACAGCTGATTTAAAGCGATAGGATTTGGGGTGGTATGGGTAGCAGGAATAATTTCATCATTCACCTGGTTTTGCACCGTTGAGATGAGACCAACTTTATAACCAAGCTCCCTGAATAATTTAAATAACAAGGTGGCAATGGTTGTCTTACCGTTTGTGCCGGTAATGCCGATAAGTTTAAGTTTTGCAGCAGGGTGACCGTAATAATTGGCAGCCATTTTTCCCAATGCCACATGTGAATCACTCACTTGAATATAGGAAACTGTATCCTTAATTTCTTGAGGTGTATCCTGACAAATAATAACCGTGGCACCTTTTTCAATCGTCTGGTTGATGAAAGTATGCCCATCAGACAAAGCACCTTTGATGGCGAAAAACACAGACCCTTCTGCCACCTCACGGGAGTCAAAAGTGAGGGCATTAATCACCCTGTTGGTACTTCCAACGAGCTTTGTAATGGCTACACCATATAATATATCTTGTAACTGCATTTTCTTATTTTAATTCTATTTGAACTGGCAAGCCTTTCCCGATTTTATTTCCCGGAGGTATTGACTGGCTGAATACTTTTCCACTTCCTGTTACCTGTGCTTTTAAGCCTGCATTTCCTACAAGGTATAAGGCATCTTTAAGACCCATACCAGTTAAATTAGGCATAGTGCCTTTAACTTCATTAAATTCCTGGTAAACGATACCATTACTGGTATCAACGGAATTAAAGTAGTCAGATTTTGCAGCATATAAACTTTTAATGCCAAAGGCCTGATAAACTTTTCTTACATCTTTTGATTGTCCTGCTTTAGCTTGTGGATTCACCGTATTGCCTACTAAGCGTTCTTGTACATTATTGTACATCTGCATGTCGCTGGCATAAATACGGTCGGCAATTTCCCTGAACGGCGGACCTGCAACTAAAGCTGCATAATAAAGTCCCTTAGGGTCATTGATGGTTACCATTAAGGAATATTTGGGTTTATCTGCAGGAAAATAACCACAAAAAGAAGATTGGTATTGCTTTTTAGCCCGGTAACCTCTGTTACCATCTGCTACCTGTGCTGTACCTGTTTTTCCGGCTATGCTATAGTGTGCAGAGGCAAGACTTCTTCCGGTACCATTTTTAAAGACACCTTCTAACAAGGCCTGAGCTTTTCTCAAGGTTTCATCAGAACAGATTTTATCGTTAACTACCCTGGCTTTAAATTGTTCAATGGGGTTGCCCAATCTTCTGATTTCTTTAACGAAGATGGGTGCTACATATCTACCATTGTTGGCCACAGCATTATAAAACGACAATAATTTCAAGGGGGTAAGCTGCATTTCATAACCGTATGCCATTTGTGGCAAGGTCATATTTTTGTTCCAGCTTTTATTTTTAGGGTTTTTAACCACAGGCTTAGCCTCACCAGGAATTTGAAGTCCTAGTTTTTCATTAAGGTGCCAATCATAAAGGTGGTCTGTAAAACGCCATTGTTCATCTCTGTAATGCGTATTTACCATTTCTGCGATGGCCGCATTTGATGATTCTTCAAAAGCTTTTTTAACGGTAACCACGCCAATACTACCATGAGAATCTCTGATGGTATGGCCCGGAATTCTGTAGTTCCCTGTGTTGACCAAAGTATTGGTATCCACTTTTTTATCTTCCAGCAGGGCCATGTAAGAAGCCAGTTTAAAAGTTGAACCTGGATCCTGATTTCCAGCAATGGCATAATTGAACAACTCTTTATACACCCCTTTTGAAACCCTGGTATAGTTTGCTACGGCTCTTACTTCTCCGGTCGCTACTTCCATCAGAATCACTGAACCATGGTGTGCGTCGCTGGCTATCAGTTGCTTTTCAAGAGCGTTCTGTGCAAGGTCCTGCATGTTGATGTCAATGGTAGAGATGATATCGGCACCGTCTTTAGGCGCAATTTCAGCTTCCTCATTAACGGGCATCCACACGCCACCAGCAATACGCTGTACTAATCTTTTACCACTTTCACCATTGATGTAATCGCTGTAAGCACCTTCTAAACCCACGGCGTTAGAAACGTTTTTATTTTTATAACCTATAGTTCTTGCGGCAAGTGCCTGGAAAGGTAAAATTCTTTTATTTTGCTGGATAGCAATTAAACCTCCTGTGTATTTCCCTATGTTAAATAAGGGAAAAGTACGGATGGTTTTAAGGTCCTGGTAATTGACTTTACGTTTGATTAACAAATAGCGTGCAGTATCCTGACGAGCTAAACGTAAATAACGGGCATAGGCTTTTGGCGTTTTATCACCAAAAAACTGCGAAAGACGTAAAGCCAGGGAATCAACTTTACTGTAAAAAACTTCATTATCCTGAATACCTCCCGCAAAAACATCCATGTGTAATTCATATTCAGGAATAGAGGTGGCTAATAAACTTCCATCATTAGAATAAATATTACCGCGGGCAGCTTCGATGTTGATGTACTTTGTAGAGAGACTGTCGGCCATGGCACGCCATTTCGGTCCCTCAACAAACTGTACATCGCATAGCCTGACCAATACTGCTACAGCGAGCAATACGATCAGTCCAAAAGACAGATAAACACGCAATAAAATATTAGCCCTAATGTTCATCGTTAGTTATAATTAACTTTTTTGGGGGTACCACCAATTCTCTAATGCCTAAAGTATCTACCTTTTTAGCCACTTCGGTAAGTT
>NZ_JAZQPU010000241.1:0-4589 GCF_045628745.1 Pedobacter sp. | reverse complement strand
TATGTATTGCGATGAACATACATATCCCTCTAACATGTTAATAATTTATTAACAACAAAAACTGTTTATCTAAACTTTTTATATAGAACTTTGTTTAGTTATCTAAACCCAAATATAAATATGTTAAGTACTTATCTGAATTTCGATTTCGATGTAAAAGGTAAACACGTGAAGGGATTTTGTATGAGAATTCATGATGACTTTCATGAAACTTATGCTGTCATTGTGGAAGGTTGTCATTCATTCTGCGTATGGCTGGATTCAAATTCCACCTGGAGAACTTCTAAATACACCAACGTAGAACCAGGTGTATTAGAAAACATTCTCAGCAGGTTATCTACCAACCACTCTTCTTAACAACCTTTCACCTGAACAAGAAAATTGTATAGTGCCTGTTAAAGAGGGGACAATTCAGTTTTCTTGTTATTTTTTTTGCAATTTTTTGTGATTTTATTGGTAAATTAAGGTAAACTTAAATTTCATTAAGATGAACAGAAAATATACGCTACTATGTTCCTGTTTTCTGCTTTTTACCTTTCAAAGTTTTGCCCAACAGGTCATTACAGGAAAGATTACAGATGCCACTGATGGTGCAGTCATCCCTGGTGTAAGCATCATCGTTAAAGGCACTACCACTGGAACTTCTACAACTGCCGATGGAACTTTCACCTTAACTATTCCATCCAGTAATGCGACGCTCATCATCTCCGCTGTAGGTTACAGCACCCGGGAGGTGTTGGTTAATCAACGCAAAACCATTAACGAAACCCTACAACCCGCCACTCAAAACCTTTCGGAAGTAACGGTCGTCGGAGCTTTGGGCATTACCCGCGAAAAGAGATCTTTAGGCTATTCCACGCAGGTCATTCAGGCTGAAGAACTTAATGAGAACAAACAGCCCAATGTGGTCAATGCCCTCCAGGGAAAGGTCGCTGGTGTAACGGTGTCCAGTACTGGCGGGGCACCAGGGCAGGGGGCTTCCATTCAAATCAGGGGTATCAACTCCCTGGATCCTAACCGAAGCAACGAACCACTTTTTGTCATAGATGGGGTCATCATTGATAACTCCACATCCACCGTAGGTGATCAGGCAGACCTTCGGGGAATGTCTAACCGCAGTGCAGACATCAATCCCCAGGACATTGAAACCATTAACGTCTTAAAAGGTGGTGCAGCAACAGCTTTATATGGCTTAAGGGGTTCAAACGGAGTAGTGGTCATCACTACAAAATCAGGAAAAGCAGGTGCCCTTAGAGTCAATGTTTCCACTACCACAGGCTTTGATGAAGTAAACAGGTTTCCAGAAAAACAGAAAGTTTATACCCAGGGATTTGGTGGTGTCTATGATCCGACTAGTTTTTTCCCCAGCTGGGGACCAACAGTGGAAGCGGCTAAAGCCATAGACCCAACACACCCTGATAAACTATTTGACACTTTCGATGAAGCTTATCAAACCGGTTGGCAAACACAAAATAACCTAAGTCTCACTGGTGGCACTGAAAAAGTAGTTTATGCAAGTTCATTTTCTTATTTTAAACAAGAAGGAACTATTCCAAATACCGATTACCAGAATATTAGTGGTAAGTTGAGTGGAAACCTGAAATTCAGCGACAAACTGCAGGCAGGTGCCAGTTTGAACTATATCAATTCTGGGGGATTCAGGTATAACGCCGACCGCTACAATGAAAACATCAGTTACTGGTCGCCGAGGTGGAGCATCAAAGATTTCTTAACGCCTGCAGGCACCATGAATTCATACGGTAACGACAATCCGCTTTATGGACCTTATACCAATAAGTTTAAAGATAATGTAAACCGGGTAATTGGCAATATCAATGTTAATTATCAACCCTTAGAATGGCTTAACATAACTTACCGTGCAGGGGTAGATGCTTATACCGACAAAAGGCAAAGAACGGCACCTGGTCCTCAGGGTATTCCCGGAGAACGTGTATTTACGGACAATGGTGGAGGTTTTGTGTATGATTATAACACAAATAACCGCATCATCACCTCAACCTTTATCGCTACGGCCAGCAGGAAAATCTCCAAAGATATAAAGGGCACCTTAAGATTCGGGCATGATATTTCTGACAGTAGGTCTACCACTGTTAGCGTAACTGGAGATACCCTAGCCGTCTATAATAATTTCAACATCGCCAATGCCCAAAATGTAAAAGGCAGTAACAATAGAATCGATTACCGTTTAATGGGTGTGTTCGGAGAACTTTCTTTAGATTATAAAAACTACCTCTTTCTGACCTTAACCGGAAGAAATGACTGGACTTCCTCTCTGTTGAAACCTAACAACTCATTTTTCTATCCTTCGGCAAGCATTTCTTACGTATTTTCCGACCATCTCAAATTACCTGAGGTCATTAGCTTTGCCAAGCTGAGGTTCTCCTATGCACAAGTTGGTAAAGATGCTTCTCCTTATGCTTACTCTACGGGTTTTGTCAATTACCAGCAACTCGGCAATGGTTTTACGGGTTATACCAAAGGGGAGTTATTGGGTGATCCTAACTTAAAGCCTGAATTTACCGACACCTATGACGCGGGACTAGAAATGCAGTTCTTCAAAAACCGTTTAAGTATGGACGTCTCTTATTATTATTCTGAATCCAAGGACCAGATTATTGCTGCTGATATTTCTTCAACGACAGGTTATGTGCGCGCTGCGGTAAACGCCGGCAGCATGCGCAACAAAGGAATTGAATTAGCAATTAGTGGAACACCAATTAAAACCGATAACATTACCTGGGATGTTGGCCTTACTTTTTCAGCCAACAGGAATAAAATTCTCAGCTTAGCTGAGGGACTGGAAGAAATTATTTTAGCTTCCCAATTTGGTTATGCCAATGCTACTGTTACTTCTAAACTTATTGAAGGGCATGCCTATGGCGATCTTTTCGGAACTGGCTATGCAAGATATAACAGTAATTACGATGGCTACTTAATTGACAATAAAGACCCATGGATCATAGGTGCTAATGGTTTCCCTACTAAAGTGACCGATTTGTTAATCGCCAATGCTTCTCCAAAATGGATAGGAGGCCTGAGTACTACTTTCCGGTATAAAGATTTCAGTTTAAACGCTTTGTTTGATACCAGACAAGGGCAGTATAAATACAATCAGCTCGATAACTTCTTTGCTGCTTTTGGTATTGCCGCCTATACACTTGACAGAAATGACACCAGGGTATTTAATGGCGTGCTGGCAGATGGCACACCAAATACCAAGGCCGTTTGGCTAGGTCAAGGGATTGGACCTGATGGGGTAGATTATGCTGATGGTTATTATCGCAATTCATCATATGGCTACCGTGGTTATTCAGAAAATTTCGTACAGGATGCGTCCTGGTTTAGGCTCAGGTCTTTAGGTTTGACTTATAACCTGCCAGAAAAATTCCTGGTCCCATTGAAAGCCAAAAATGCAAGTGTTACCCTTACTGCAAACAACTTATGGCTGCACACCAATTACAAAGGCTTTGATCCTGAAACGAGTTCCTTTAACAGCGGAAGCAATGTTACCGGCTTTTCGGGCTTCGCTTACCCCGCCACCAGAAGCTTCTTATTTACCCTCAACGTTGGTTTTTAATCTCATACCCATGAAAAGTTTGAAAATATATGGCTTCTCCTGTTTCTTGTTATTAGTTTGTGCTGTAGGCTGCAAAAAATACCTCGAAGTGGGAGAGAACCCTAACCAGATTATAGATCCACCTATTAATACCTTATTAACTACAGTAACCGCTAAAACCGGGAACAGCAATTTCAGTGTGGCAGAAATTACTTCTTATTTCACCCAGCACCTTGCCAGCCCTACAGTTGGTGGAAGTACAGATACCTATCAGCTTACAGATTATACCTCCACCTGGAATGATATCTATTTTGCCATGGCAGATATCAATGAAATGAAAAAAAAGGCTGCTGCCACCGGTGCCACTCATCATGCAGGTATTGCTAATATTTTAATGGCTTATCACATGGATCTTGTCATAGACCTTTGGGGCAGTGGCCCCTTTACGGAAGCCTTTAATGAAACCATCCTCACGCCAAAATATGATGAGCCTGAAGCTTTTTACAATACTACACTGGCTTTAGTCAATGAAGGGCTAACAGCGCTTGCCACACCAGACTCAGCTGTTACTTTAAGTGCAACTAATGATTTGATTTATAATGGGGATCTTAGTAAATGGATAAAATTTGGTAATTTATTAAAAGCAAGATTATTGAATAAGGTGTCAAAAAAAGCAAGTTATGATCCTGCAGCAGTATTGGCCGCAGTGGATCTTTCTTTCAAAAGTAATGCTGATAACGCAAAAATGAGCAATTTTGCCACTAACAACCCATGGGCAAATATTGCGAGCGATAATGCCAACCTGCTGCTTGGAGGATGGCTCTCGGAAAATTTTGTAGATGCCATGAATGGTAAAACTTATGGGGTTTTCGATCCCCGAATTGCTAAAATCACAGATAAAACAGTAAGCGGTACTTATGTGGGTACACCAAATGGTGTAGGTAATGTGGGGCCGGCATCAAATACGGTTAAAGATGAGGTATACATCAGCCTCAACTCTCCCTTAACTGGT
>NZ_JAZQPU010000240.1:0-15412 GCF_045628745.1 Pedobacter sp. | reverse complement strand
AAAAACCCGAAAAAAGATATGCCAATTGGTATCCTTGTTTCTCTTGCCATCTGTACTGTATTATATGTATTGTTCGGCCACGTATTAACAGGTGTAGCCAACTATTCAGAATTTGCAACTCAAGGTAAAGAAGCTTCTGTGGCTTATGCTATCGAAACTTATATGCACAACTATCACTGGTTATCAGTGTTGATTACTGTAGCTATTTTAGCAGGTTTCTCTTCTGTAATCCTGGTGATGTTATTAGGCCAGTCGAGGGTATTCTTCTCGATGTCTAAAGACGGATTGGTACCTAAAGTATTCTCTGCAGTACACCCTAAATTCAAAACACCTTATAAATCAAACCTGATCTTTTTAGTATTCGTAGGTTTATTTGCTGCTTTTGTTCCTGGTGATGTTGTAGGTGATATGACTAGTATTGGAACTTTATTTGCCTTTACTTTAGTATGTATCGGTGTACTTGTATTGCGTAAAACTGATCCAAACAGAGAAAGACCTTTCAAAACACCATTCATGCCTTTCGTACCTATTTTAGGTGCTGCAGTATGTATCCTGATGATGATTGGTTTAGGAAAACATAACTGGGAGCGTCTGGCTATCTGGATGGCGATTGGTTTTGTAATCTACTTCAGCTATAGCGTTAAAAACTCTATCGTTCGTAAAAAACATAAAGAAAACAAAGAGAATAGCTAATTCTAAATAAATAATATGGAGGCCGTATCGTTGAAAAATGATACGGCCTTTCTTTTGCTCTACTGCCAAGGTTGGGTTATTTATTTGAGTATTCTTTCTTATATTTATAGGTAAGTATATTTTTAAATTATCATTATGATAGTCATTAGCCCAACTGAACTCAGTAAAAATTTAAAGAAGTATTTGGATCTTGCAGATAAAGAACGTATTCTGATACAGCGGGGAAAAAACGAAACATTCGAACTACTGAAAAGAGAGCATGTGAGCGAAGACCCTTACTTTGATGATCCAAATAATATCAAGGCTATAGAACAGGGTATCTCAGATATTAAGGAAGGCAAATACAAGACATTAGATCCAGAAAAGCCCTTATGGGAAAATATATTATAAACATCTCTGCAAAAGCAGAAAAAGATCTAATCAAAATATATAAATCTGGGGATAAAAAAAGTATTAAAAAGCTTGAAATTATTTTTGATCAACTTCAAGAAAATCCTTATGAAGGGATTGGGAATCCAGAAGTTTTGAAGCATCAATATAAAGGATTTTGGTCCCGTAGAATTAACGAAAAAGACAGACTAATTTATGAGGTACGAGAACATATTATCTCCGTTTTTGTAGTATCTGCTCTAGGACATTATAATGATCATTAACCACAGCTAACAACCTGCAAAGAAATAAAAGCACAACACAAGCCACTTCTATTTAAAAAAGAAACACTTTTATTTACTTAACTTTGCATAAAATTGTTAACTGCTATGGAATTTAATTTCAGCCAAATTCTTTCTACTTCTATGGTGCTTTTTGCCATCATTGACATCCTTGGATCTATCCCAATTGTGATCAACCTGCGACAAAAAGCTGGTCATATTGAATCTGAGAAAGCTACTATTGTAGCTACGGTCCTGATGATCATGTTTCTCTTTCTTGGTGAAAGTATGTTAAAAGTAATTGGACTGGATGTGGCCTCATTTGCCATTGCAGGCTCTTTTGTCATCTTTGTTTTGGCATTGGAGATGGTACTTGGCCTTACGCTATTTAAGGAAGAAGCACCAGAAACAGTATCTATTGTGCCCTTGGCTTTCCCTTTAATTGCAGGTGCAGGAACAATGACCACTTTACTTTCGCTTAAAACAGAATACGCCACTCAAAATATATTGGTGGGTATTTTACTCAATATGCTTTTTGTGTATTTCGTGCTTAAAAACACAGACCGCCTGGAGAAACTTTTCGGCATAACAGGTCTGAATGTCTTGAGAAAAGCATTCGGTGTCATTCTACTGGCCATCGCCATTAAACTGTTCAGAAACAATACAGGCTTATAAATAAAGGAAATTTAGCTTTTGATGAGGCGTGCCACAAACATGGTATCCGCCTTATCCTGGTAGCCTTTAATCACTTCCATGCTTTCCAGCTTCAGGTGGTGTTCTTGCTGCAGGTAAGCCACAACAGCCTCATTTTCCTGCTTAAATACAGAGCAGGTAATGTAAAGCAGTGGTTTGCCGGGTTTAAGGTAAGGCAATACATTGCTGGCAATGGTTTTCTGCAGCTTGTGGAAGAAACTGATTTTCTGCTCCTCAAAGAAAGAAAGCATTTCGGGCGTGCGGCCCCAGGTTCCAGAACCTGAACATGGCGCATCCACAATAATTCCATCAAAGGTATAATCATGCAGTACCTGCTCATTATTCACCAGCAGATCCAGCACTTTCTTCTGGTATTTCTTCAATCCTGCTATTTGAAAGCGCTCATCAAGGTTATGCAGGCTATTTGCCCTCACATCGCTAACCAACAATTGTATGTCAGGCTGCAAATCATGCAGCAGCAGCGACTTTCCGCCAGAAGCAGCACAACAATCCCACCAATAATCATATTGCTGTGGACGGAAGTATTTGCCTGTTTTCTGAGAGGAAAGATCTTGCACCTGGTAATGCTTCTGTTCAGGGAAGATCGTTTCCAGTTTGGTGCCGTTAGGCATGGCAAAAGTAGTCTCACTCACATTGCGTACTTCTACCCCATGATCCTTTAGGGTATTCAGCATTTTTGTCGCATGTGACTTTTGCACACGGATAAACAAATCTGGCTGTGTAAAAAAGGAAACCAGGAATGCCTCCCGGTCTATGCCATCAGAAAGCAGGTTGAGGTCGAAAGGAAATATTTCGGCTGTTTTAAAAGCAGGATAATGATCTTTAACCAGCGTAAGTTTAGCCTGTACAGGCAGGTTAACCTGCTCCACAAACTGGGGCAGGTAAGTTTCAATCACCAGACTAGATGTAGTATTGCACAGAAAATCAGCAACAGCAAGTCGGTCTACCGTAGTTTCTGCAGGCAGCGCTTTCCCTAATCGGAAAAAGCTGTACACATAACGGTTTGCCCACCTGCGATCAGAGGAGCCCATTTTCTTATGCTGCTTAAAATAGCTCAATAAAAAACGATGGAGCGGTAAAGAACCATCGTAGTCTGCTAATATCTGTTCAAACGCCCTGATCTGGTGTGCAACTTTCATTCAATTATCTTTAAAGACTATTTTTACTCTATTACATTTAAGGAAAAACCTTTGTAATTTAAAAGCATCAGGCTGGTATTGATATAGCCCAGCTGCTCATCCTGTTGAAAGGTAAAAGTATTGTGCAAACCTTTATACTTCTCCTCTTTCAGGTATTTCAGGTAATTTTCACCATGTGCAGCCAGCTGTTTAGCAAAATAAAAACCAATGTCGAAACCTTTAAAGGCATACTCTCCAGGTTCAAAACTATAAGCTTTGCGGTATTTCTTAACAAAATCTATAACAGCAGCACTTTTATAGTTCACCAGGTAAGAAGCGCTAATCACCGTATTTAAGGCTTGTAAGTTTTCAATGGAGTAGTTCTGTTTAATCCAATCCGGGTGACCAATCAGGTCAATATCAAAACCGGCACGTTTCATTTTCACCAGCTTATTCAGCGTAGCCGTTACAAATTTCTGATCTGAGGAACTTAACATCACCACATATTTCTTGGTTTTGACTATCTTCATTTCCATGGTAAATACCGAAGCATATTCCTGAAAGGATAGTTTTTTGCCTTTATCACCAGCGAAATAATTACGCAAAGGGCCTCCCAGAATTTCATCTGCAGGGCTTTTGGTATTGATCAGCACCACAACTGTTTGTGCAGGTGTATACTTTTTGATTACATAGTCTCCAATTTTTGTGGCATGCAATTGTATATTGTTCACCACAGAAATCAGGTTCGGGTTATTGAACTCTGAAGGTTGCGATGCCGCCAGCGGAGAGACCACAGGGATCTTTTCACGAATTGAATAAGGAGTGATCAGCTTTAAGCCATCCGGAAAAACAGGCCCCACAATAAGGTTACTTCCTTTTAGGCGATTGCTGTTGATCACGCTCCCTACCTCACTTTGGTTATCACCCGAATCAAATACCTGGAGTTTAAAATCCATGCCTGTTGCTGCGGCAGAATCTATGCCGAGTTTAAAACCCTGGTAAAAATCTATAGCCAGCGCATGTTTTTCCACCTCGGCCTTTGTTGCAGGCTTGGTTCTGAATTCTTGAAGGTTAAATGGGATCAACAAGGAAATGGTGGCTTCCGTAAATTTCTTCTCCGGCTTTTTCTCCTCCACTTTGACCACCTCAGGAGGCACCTCTTTATGAATGGGTTGTACCTTTGGCGAACATGCCGAAAGGTACAATCCAATAAAAATTAGTGAAAAATATTTATTCCCACTCAATTGTAGCAGGCGGTTTTGAACTGATATCATACACTACCCGGTTTATTCCTTTTACCTTGTTAATTATTTCATTAGAGATTCTTGCAAGTACAGGATAAGGTAAATGACACCAATCGGCTGTCATACCATCTACAGACTCTACTGCTCTCAAACAAATTACGTTCTCATAAGTACGCTCATCTCCCATTACCCCTACAGATTGTACAGGTAAAAAGATAGCACCAGCCTGCCATACCTGGTCGTAAAGACCTTCCTCTTTCAGGATGTTGATGTAAATGGCATCTGCTTCCTGTAAGATAGCAACTTTTTCTGCAGTAACCTCACCCAAAATTCTGATTGCTAAACCTGGACCTGGGAAAGGATGACGACCAATGATAAAGTGTTCCAGTCCTAAAGACTTTCCTACTCTTCTCACTTCATCCTTAAATAAGGTATTGAGGGGCTCTACCACTTTCAATTTCATGAAATCTGGCAAACCACCCACATTATGGTGAGATTTGATGGTTGCTGAAGGACCATTTACCGAAACCGACTCAATAACATCAGGATAAATTGTACCCTGTGCAAGCCATTTCACATCCTGTATAAGGTGTGCCTCAACATCAAAAACTTCAATAAATACCCTGCCTATTGCTTTACGCTTTAATTCAGGATCTTTTAAACCGGCAAGCTGACTTAAGAAACGCTCTTTGGCATCAACGCCTTTAATATTTAAACCAAGGTGTTTGTATTGTTCTAACACCCCTTCGTATTCATCTTTACGTAATAAACCATTGTCTACAAATATGCAGTGCAAATTTTTACCAATGGCTTTATGCAATAAAATAGCAGCCACACTGGAGTCAACACCACCAGAAAGGGCTAAAACAACTTTATCGTTACCCAACTGCGCCTGTAAAGCGGCAATGGTAGTTTCTACAAAAGCATCAGGTGTCCAGTCTTGCTGGCAACCGCAGATATCTACCAAAAAGTTCTCCAATAATTGTTTACCATCTAAACTATGGGTAACTTCTGGGTGAAACTGTATAGCATAGGTTTCTGAGCCTTCAATCTGGTAAGCAGCAACTCTTACATTATCGGTACTGGCAATCAATTTAAAGTTTTCAGGTACTTTGGTAATGGTATCACCATGTGACATCCACACCTGAGAATCTGCAGCAATATTTTTGAACAGTTTGTTCTCTGCATCAACAAAATTAAGGTTTGCACGACCGTATTCTCTGGTTGATGAAGGTAAAACTTCACCACCTGAATGTTGTGCAATGTATTGTGCACCATAACATACGGCTAAGACAGGGTATTTTAGATGATATTTTGCGAAATCAATTTGTGGTGCATCTTCCTGGCGTACAGAATATGGACTACCGGAAAAAATAACTCCTTTAACGTCTGTTGAAAACTCTGGAATATGATGGAAAGGATATATTTCACAAAAGACGTTCAATTCACGAACTCTGCGTGCAATTAACTGCGTATATTGTGATCCAAAATCGATAATGATGATTTTTTCTTGCATGGGCACAAAGTTAGTATTTATTCACTTCTACGCCGAATCTTTTTAAGAAATCAACCCCTTCATCACTAGGTAAACCTTTATAAGCTGCATAAGAATCCTTATAAATGACTACTTTAATGCCTGATGATAAAATTAAGCGGGCGCAGGCAATGCAGGGTGACAGTGTGGTATATAATGTGGCACCCTGTATATTGGAGCCATTTTTGGTAGCATAGAGAATAGCGTTTTCCTCGGCATGCAGGGCAAGTAAACAGCTGCCGCGAGAGTCTTTCTCACAGCCTGTTTCTGGCCACTCCTCATCACAGTTATGCGTTCCCGGTGGTGGTCCGTTATAGCCTATGGAAATAATGCGGGTATCTTTTGTTAATACTGCCCCTACCTGGGCCCTCACGCAATGCGATCGAAAGGCCAAATCTGAGGCTAGATTCATGAATATATCTGTAAAACTGCGTTTCATAGTGTTAATGGGTGTTAAACAAAAAAATCCCTCCTTGTTTAAAGGAAGGATTTTTCTGCAAGTATATAGATTAATGTCCGCCTTCTGAAGCGATTTCTTCAACGTTATAACCTTGTTTTTTTAAGATGCCACTTACTTTCCATGCGAAGAAAACAAGGTATATGAATCCTAAAACAGGGATGATATAAGAATTATGGATACCACTGGTATCGGCAAGGAAACCCTGAACCGGAGGAATGATGGCACCACCAAGAATCATCATGATCAGGAAGGAAGAACCCTGACTGGTGTATTTTCCTAAACCTGTAATGGCTAAGGCAAAAATTGATGGCCACATGATAGAGCAGCATAAACCACCACTGATGAAAGCAAATACTGCAACATCACCTGTGGTAAATAAACCAATTAACATAGAGATCACCCCTAGTGAACCGAATAAAGCTAAAGTCTTGGCCGGCTTTTCTTGTCCGATAAATACCGCAATCACCATCACTACAATAGAAACGGCATAAACATACATGTTACCGATGTTTGTTCCCGTGAAATGGTTAACAAGAAGGATCACGCCAAAAGCAATAAAGGGAACCACAACTGTTAAAATCGTTTTAGTTCTTTTTGTTAAATTAAAGGCACTGATGGCACCCGTCCAACGGCCAATCATCATACTTCCCCAATAAAGAGAAATATATTGTTTAATATCAGACTCAGGCAAACCACCAAATTCTGGCAGGTTAAGCAAAGCGCCTAAATTACTTTGAATGGTAACCTCTACCCCTACGTAAATAAAGATAGCCAGCATTCCTAAAATTAACTGTGGATATTGCATGGCCCCCCATTGGTTAGGGTTTTCTTTTTTATTGCTATAAACATAAAGTAAAGTCAATACAATGATGGCTAAAGAAGAATAAACAAAGATTTCTTTAGGCCAGCCAGTTAAGTTAACCAATGGATCTGCAGCCATCATCATTAAAAAGCCGACTACCATTAATAATAATGGGCCATTAGATTTTGAACTGGATTCCATTTGTTCATTGCTGGTGACCACTGGAAGTTTAGAGATGCCAAAAAACACAGCAACAGCTAAAAACAAACCGGCAAGGATATAGTATAAGTTATTGATGGAAGAGATATCAACCTCTTTAGCGACAGCATCGTTGGCAGAACCAAATAAAACAACACTTACAATAACAGGGCCCATTAAACCACCAAAGTTATTGACACCACCGGCAAGGTTAAGTCGGTGTGTACCACTGGATGCAGGGCCTAAAGCCACTACAAAAGGGTTTGCAGCTGTTTGTTGCAAAGAGAAACCAATAGCGATCACGAAAAAAGCAACCAGGATAAATACAAAAGAACCTGAATGTACGGCAGGGATCATGAGCAGCGCACCGGCGGCAGATACAATTAAGCCGGCAATGATGCCATTTTTATAGCCTATTTTATTGAGGATGTCAATTTTACTCGCTTGTGAGGCAAAATACAACACCAGGGAGCCGATAAAATAGCCACCATAAAAGGTGAAATCTATCAGCTGGGATTCAAACTGTGTTAAATTGAAATGTGTTTTGCAAAAGGGAATAAAAATTCCATTTGATGCGGCCACAAATCCCCAGAAAAAAAAAACTGTAATGATGGTATACAGTGCTGTTCCAAAACTTTTTTGTGATTGTTGTTCCATGTTTTTGGTTAATGACTAGAGCTGAAGTTAATGTTTAAGTTGCTAAAACTAGTAAAAAAAAATAGGAGTTTTTAACCTTTAAAGTTGCATATTGCATAAAAATACGTTTAGGTTAAATGTTTGAAGCAATATTACAAGGGATAGGTGCAGGTATTTTGTTTTCCTTTTTAACAGGACCTGTGTTCTTCTCCATGATTAAAACGAGTATTGAAAAGGGCTTTAAAGCCGGCTTTTCTTTAGCGATAGGAGTTATACTGAGTGACATCATTTTTATTTTTGCCACTATCTTCAGTACGCAATTTGTAAATTACAACGCAAAATACAATCAATATATAGGGATCATCGGTGGCCTGTTTTTGTTAGGGGTGGGTTTATATTACCTCATCAAAAACGTGAAAGTTAACTATGCCATAGAGGAAGAAGGTAAGATAAAGCGAAGCGGCTATGTCATTAAGGGTTTTTTAATGTGCCTCTTGTCTCCTACTACCATCATGTTCTGGATTATGGTGGGTGGTATTGTCACGGTACACCTTCAATTTAAGCCAGCCGAAAAAATAGCCTTTTTTGTGGTCGCCCTGATTACCCAGCTGACTATGGATTCTATTAAAACCTATTATGCGGCAAAGCTGCGCTACAAAATCAAAGAAAAAGCCATCCAACGGTTAAACCATATTGCCGGTGTAGTTATCATTCTTTTTGCTGCACGCCTTTTTTTCGAGGTTATCGTTAACCTATAAAGATCTCTTTCGGTAAAGCTAGTCGCTTTACTGGCCTTCTTATTTTCATGTAAAGATAGTACCTATTACCTTAAGTTTCCCTACTTACAACTAATAGTTTACAAGGCGTTCAGAGGGCGTTGGTAGGGCCTTCATAGGGCCTTCTTATATCGAACCGATATACCAAGGCCATGCGAAAGCCCTGTAAATGCTAAGCTACGGATACCTTAATTAATAGCGGTAGTTTACTTCACGATAAGGCTTATTTTACTTCTATCAATTTTACAATGCAGGACACAAAAAAAAACCTGTCTGCATTTTACTGCAAACAGGTTTATTTAGTTATTTAATAAGCTATATCTTAATATGCTCTTTGGTTGTTTCCTTCTTTCCAGTTCACAAAAGCTTTGTTCACTACTTTATTTCCACCTGGTGTTGGGTAATTGCCAGAGAAATACCAATCGCCTTTATGATTCGGACAAGCAACATGCAGGTTATCTAAAGTCTGGTAAATGACCTGTACTTCAGCATTTGTTCCTGCAGGAGTAATAATTTTAGTGATTTGTGCCGAGATCTCCTCTTGTGTAAATGGTCTGTAGATATCTTTTACATGGTTTGTAATTTGCTCTTTAGGCAACAGAAGCGATGCTTTACATTTCTCATATACTTCATCAATGACCTTCTCTAAACCACGTTCTTTCAACAACTGAATTGCCGCCTCAAAAGCAACAAACTCACCCATTTTAGACATATCGATACCGTAACAATCAGGGTAACGGATTTGTGGTGCCGAAGAAACAATAATGATCTTCTTAGGGTGCAACCTGTCGATAATTTTAATGATACTCTGCTTTAACGTTGTTCCCCTTACAATAGAGTCATCAACGGCTACCAAAGTATCGGTATGGTTTTTAATCAAGCCATAGGTGGTATCGTAAACGTGAGCAACCATGTCGCCACGATCAGCATCCTGTGTAATAAAGGTTCTCAGTTTTACATCTTTAATGGCCAGTTTCTCAACACGTGGTGTCATGGAAAGCAACTCATCCAATTGTTCATCTGTAAGCTGGTCTTTACGGTGCAACAAGGCATCTTTTTGCAGGTCACGGATATGAGCATGCAAACCTTCAACCATCCCATAGAAAGAAACCTCTGCGGTGTTTGGAATAAAGGAGAACACTGTATTTTTAATGTCGCCATCAACAGCTTTTAAGATCTGTTTGCAAAGCAGGCGGCCTAAGTATTTTCTTTCCTGATAGATTTCAGCATCACTGCCTCTGGAGAAATAAATGCGTTCAAAAGAACAGGCACGTTTTTCTTGTGGCTCCCTGAAAACTTCCTGGGTAACTTTACCATTCTTTTTAACAATTAAAGCATGGCCAGGTTGAATTTCTTTAACATCGTCAAAGTGTATGTTGAAAGCCGTTTGTATAGCTGGTCTTTCTGATGCGGCAACAACAATTTCATCATCTGCATAATAAAAAGCCGGGCGTATGCCAGAAGGGTCACGTAAAACAAAGGCATCACCATTTCCAACAATTCCGGAAATCGCATATCCACCATCCCAGGTCTTTGCCGAGCGGCGAAGGATATGGGCAATGTTTAAGGCATCAGATATTTTGTGGGTAATTTCCACATTATCGTAACCTTCTTTTTTATAAGCATCAAACAATTCCTGGTTTTCATCATCAAGAAAGTGACCAATTTTTTCCAGTACCGTTACCGTATCCGCTTGTTCTTTTGGATGCTGACCTAACTCATATAACTGCTCTAATAACTCATCAACGTTAGTCATGTTGAAGTTACCGGCAATCACAAGGTTACGCGTCATCCAGTTGTTCTGGCGTAAAAAGGGGTGACAGTTTTCGATGCTATTTTTACCATGTGTGCCATAGCGAAGGTGGCCTAACAACACCTCACCGATGAAACTTACATTAGCTTTTAGCCATTCTGTGTCCTTCATTAATTCAGGAGTTTCATTTTCGATATCTACAAACTTACTTTGTACATAACCGAATATGTCGGCAACGGCATTTTGTGCCATAGAACGGTACCTGCTGATGTAGCGGTGACCGGGTTTAACATCAAGTTTAATGGTTGCAATTCCGGCACCATCCTGACCGCGGTTATGCTGTTTTTCCATCAAAAGGTACAGCTTGTTAAGGCCGTAAAGTGCTGTACCGTATTTTTCCTGGTAAAAAGATAAAGGCTTCAGCAAACGGATAAAAGCAATTCCGCATTCGTGTTTGATTGGCTCGCTCATGGGTGTGTTAAATGAGCCGCAAATTTACAGTTATATAAATTTAGAACCTAGTAAGAAATTCATTGTTTATTTCTTAATTACCTAATAATTACAAAAAGCAAAAACTAGCTTTAAGCCTAATTAAATACTGTTTTTGCTAGTTACACCTTAAAAACATAGGTATTTTAGATTCCTTAATTCGTATTTTTCTAAACTTAAATAGGATTCCAGGCGGTTATTAAGTCCTATTTACTCCCCATCTGTTCTATTTTTTATAAATGCACCTGTTTAGAAAGGATCTTTTTCCCAAAAAACAGAGATGCCCTGGTGTTAAAAACCTCCGGATCTCCAGAAGTAAAAAACTGTTGTTGACTTTCCTTACCAATTTTCTCTGCCATTTCAGGGTGATTCTGCAGGTATTTGACCAGGCTATTTGCAACAATTTCACCTTGAGAAAGCACTTGCGTATGCGCTGGCAAGAACTGCAAAAGTTTAGGGATAATTAAGGGGTAATGTGTACAGGCCAGAAGAATACAATCCAGGTCGGGTGCCTGGCTGTAGAGGTCGTCAAGGTACTTTTTCACAAAATGATCTGCTCCTGAAGTCAGGTGTTCGTTGTTTTCAATCAAGGGTACCAACATGGGGCAGCTTTGCTGCACCACTTTCACTGCCGGAAAGAATTTTTTAATCTCTATAGGGTATGATTGTGAAGTTACCGTGCCACGGGTACCCATCACCCCTATGCTATTGCTTTGTGTGTAATGACCAATTACTTCTGCCGTTGGCCTGATGACACCAAGCACCCGGTGGTGAGGGTATTTATAGGGTAGCACTTTTTGCTGTATAGAGCGCAGTGCTTTGGCAGATGCCGTATTACAGGCTAAAATAACCAAAGGACAGCCTTGCGCAAAAAGCCACTCTACACATTCTAATGTATATTGATATACAATATCAAAGGAATGGTCGCCATAAGGTGCCCTGGCATTATCCCCAAGGTAGATATAATTATAAGCTGGAAGTTTCTTAATGATGGATTTAAAAACCGTTAACCCACCATAGCCCGAATCAAAAACACCTATTGAATTCATATTGTACATCACAAAAAAAAGCGGAACAGGGTTTGATCACCCTGTTCCGCCAAATTAACTATTTTTATTTACTTATTTTTTAGGAGCTGCAGCAGCTGCAGTAATGCCTAATTTAGTTCTTACTGCAGCAGTAATATCATCACCACCTTCAGCATATAATAAGTTGTTTGCACCTTGTTGAGCAGCAATATCAAATACATAAGCTAAACCTTTTTCTTTCGCTACAGCTTTAACTGCAGTTTCAAACTTTTGGTTAATTGGAACGAACAATTCGCTTTGTTTTGTTGCTACTTCTTGTTGAGCTTTAGTACGGGCATCGTTGATGCGTTTTTCCATACCTTGTAATTCTTCGCCCATTGCTTGCAATTCTTTCGTCACTGCATCTTTGTTAGCTTCACTTAAAGTTTTGTTTTTTGCAACAGCAGCTTCATATTTTGTTTGGTATTCAGTCTGCATTTTAGTGATTTCTGCTTGTTTTGCTTTACCTAAATTTTCAAGTGTAGTTTGAGCGGTTTTTGCTTCAGTCATTACAGCAAAAATTTCTTCTGAATTTAAGTGTCCAATCTTCTGTTGGGCATTGGCCACATTAGCCGTAAACAACAACCCTGCCGCTACAAAGAATACATTAATTAACTTTCTCATTTCTATTTTTCTTAGTTTTTGTTTTAAATATGATGTTTTTTTTATTGTTATTCTGCTTTCCCTGGTTTATAACCTAGTTTGATAACAATATCTTTACTGAGGTCATACGTGCTAGACGCATAGATCATCATTGTTGATTCATTGCTTTTATCAAAAATGAAGTCTAAACCTTTTGTTTTGGCAAAGTCAGCAATGGTCTTGCTTACTTTTTCCACTATAGGATTGATCAGTTTTACCCTCATCTGGAAAAGATCTCCTTCAGGGCCAAATTTCTGGCGCTGGAATTCTTTTGCTTCTTTTTCCTTTTCAATGATGTCATTCTCTCTGCGCTTGCGCATATCGTCTGTTAACAACACCTGGTCTGCCTGGTAAGCTTTGTACATTCCATCGATTTCATTAAACTTAACGTCTAACTGTTTCTGAAATTGTTCTGATGATGTATTCAGCTGACTTAAAGCCGCTTTATATTCAGGCAAATGGCCCAGAATATATTCAGTATCCACATAAGCAAACTTTTGAGCAAAGGCTCCTATTCCGGTGAAGAGTAAGAAACTTAATAAAATATATTTTTTCATAGCCTGGTTATTTATCTGTTAATGGTGATGAAACTATTACTTAGTTGAAACCGCCTAATTGTTGTGCAATACTGAAGGTGAAGCTTTGTTTACCACCGTCTGCTACACCTGGGATAGCATCAAATGCATGACCGTAGTCAATACCTAACATACCAAATATCGGTAAAAATATCCTTGCACCTATACCTGCAGATCTCCTTACGTTAAAAGGATTGTAATCTTTAAAGGAGTTCCAGGTGTTACCACCTTCACCAAAGCCTACAATATAAGCAGTTGCTTGCTGACTTGCAATAACAGGGTATCTTAATTCAAGTACATATTTTGTAAAAATTGGGCTACCTGAATTTTGAGCAATGTTAGGCTCTGCACCAACCGGGATAACCACGTTGTTTGCATAACCACGCATTTTGATCAACTCAGATCCTTGAAGGAAGTCAAAACCTTGCATACCATCACCACCTAATTTGAAACGCTCAAATGCTGACTGGCCTACACTGCTGTTGTATGTTCCTAAGAAACCAAACTGTGCTTGTGCCATTAACACCAATTTACCAGTCATTCTTTGGAACCATTGAGATTCAAACTTCCATTTGTGGTATTCTGTGAATTTGTATTTTTCCTTATCAGACGCTGTTGAATAATTGATATTGTTTAATAACGAATATGGTGGCGTTGCCTGAATGGTAAACCTGAAATAAGAACCGCCAGTAGGGAAAATTGGAGAATCTCTGGAGTCCCTGCTTAATTCTTGTGTTAAGTTAAAGTTGTAAGAAGTACCAGTGCTAAATTTATAACCTGGATAGTTCTTTAGAATATATTGTTGTGCATTGATAGAGTGTGTTAACTGGAAATAGTTATCCGGCCAGTTCAACCTTCTACCTAAACTTACGGTTACCCCGTTTAAGCGGATCTTTTGGTAAGCAGCATTGTCTTCGCTCACCCCGTAATAACCACTACCACCATTTGATGATAAGGATGTAAAAGCACTTACCCCAAAGCTGATTGGTTTTTTTCCACCTAACCATGGCTCAGAGAAAGAGAAACTGTATGATTGGTATTGTTTACCATTGGTTTGACCACGTAAACTCAATTTCTGCCCATCACCTTTTGGAAGCGGTTTATAAGCGCTTAGGTTAAACAGGTTTCTTAAAGAGAAGTTGTTAAAGGTTAAACCTAAAGTACCGATGATACGGCCACCACCAAAACCACCTGAAAGCTCAATCTGGTCAGAAGGTTTTTCTTCTACGGCATATTCAATATCTACTGTACCGTCTGAAGGATTGGGTTTAGGTGTAGGAACCGTTTTAGATTCGTCGAAGTTACCCAATTGGCCAATTTCCCTTACTGTACGTACCAAAAGTTCTTTAGAGAACTTATCGCCCGGCTTAGTTCTGATCTCTCTTAAAACTACACGGTCGTTGGTAATGGTGTTACCTTTAACGGTAATCCTGTTGTTGGTGTATTGAGGACCCTCGTAAATACGCATTTCCAAATCAACGGTATCACCATGGATTTTTGTTTGAACCGGATCAACGTTGAACGTTAAGTAACCATCATTTAAATAAATGCTGGAAACATCATCGCTGTTACCCGTTCCTCTTAATCTTTTCTCTAGTTTTTCTTCGCTAAATACTTCGCCTTTTTCAATGCTCAATACTTTTTCAAGATCTTTAGCAGCATATTTGGCATTTCCAGACCAGGTGATATCACCGAAGTAATATTTAGGCCCTTCAAAAACATCTAATTTAATACCTACAGACTTATCGTTGTATTTATAAACACTGTCTTTTACAATAGCTGCATCACGGTAACCTAAGCCATGCATTTTAGAAACCAAAGTCAGCTTGTCCTCATCATATTTCGTTTGGTTAAATTTACCAGAACCAAATACTTTATAGAAAGCCTGTTGTTTAGTTTTTTTAAGGTACTTACGTAATTTAGCATCCGAAAACACTTCATTGCCAGTAAAATTGATTTCATGAACTTTTACCTTATTCCCTTTATCTACATTTACCTGTAAGATCACGCTATTTTCCTGGTTTTCATCAGGCAGGCTTTTGAAATCTACTTTAGTAAAAA
>NZ_JAZQPU010000239.1:0-1902 GCF_045628745.1 Pedobacter sp. | reverse complement strand
CGCATAAAGCCATCGCGCTGGTTGTTATGAATAGGAACGACAGGCCTGTTGATAGGGATTTCATGGAAATTTGGTCCCCCTAAACGAATCAGCTGGGTATCTGTATAAGAAAACAACCTTCCTTGTAACAATGGATCATTGGTAAAATCTATTCCTGGAACTATATGTCCTACGTGGAAAGCCACTTGTTCTGTTTCTGCAAAAAAGTTCTCAGGATTACGGTTTAAGGTCATTTTACCTATTTTCTGCACTGGCACTAGTTCTTCTGGAATCAACTTTGTAGGATCGAGTAAATCAAAGTCAAACTTAAATTCATCTGCTTCAGGAATTAATTGTACCCCTAGCTCCCACTCTGGAAATGCACCACTTTCTATGGCTTCCCATAAATCACGGCGGTGGTAATCTGGATCTTTACCTGATATGTTTTGTGCCTCATCCCAGGCCACTGAATGGACACCTAATAGTGGTTTCCAGTGGAATTTAACAAAGGTAGATTCACCTGCTTCATTAATCATGCGGAAAGTATGTACCCCAAAACCTTCCATCATGCGGTAACTGCGAGGAATTGCCCTGTCGCTCATTAACCACATGATCATGTGCGTAGATTCTGGCATCACTGAAATAAAATCCCAGAAGGTATCATGTGCAGAAGCTGCTTGAGGCATTTCATTATCAGGTTCAGGTTTTACCGCATGTACTAAATCTGGGAATTTAATGGCATCCTGGATAAAAAATACCGGCATGTTGTTACCTACCAAATCAAAATTCCCTTCTTGTGTGTAGAATTTAACGGCAAAGCCCCTCACATCACGGGCAAGATCTGTTGAACCTCTGGAGCCTGCTACAGTAGAAAACCTGACAAAAACAGGAGTTTCTACGGTTGGGTCAAGCAGAAAATGGGCTTTGGTGACGGCTGACTGTGATTCATATACTTTAAATACACCATGTGCTGCTGAGCCGCGTGCATGGACTATTCTTTCTGGGATTCGCTCATGATCAAAATGTGTAATCTTTTCTCTTAGGATAAAATCTTCCAATAAAGTTGCACCACGTTTCCCTGCTTTGAGGGAGTTCTGATCATCATTAATTCTTAAACCGTGGTTAGTAGTTAATAATTCTCCGGTATCTTCTGTGGTAATTGAGCTAAGTTGCGTTACTTTTTCGTTCTGTTGTTCTGCTGCAGGTTTTGCAGTATTCTTTTTATTCGCCATCTTTTATTCTTGTTATGCTTCGTCTGCTGCTGTGTAGTTGATATTGTTTTCTGCAATCTCTGTTAACAGGCTGTCTGCCTTTTTCTCTTCTGCCAGTGTTTCTTCCAAAACTGCAGCTACGTCATCCAATCCTAAAGTTTTAGCTAATTGGGCTAAACCTCCATAAGTAGCAATTTCATAGTGTTCTACTTTTTGCGAAGCCAGGATAATGCCTACATCTCTTGTCGACGTTCCCGCAGTGGTACTTTCTATTATCCCTTCGCCTTCTTTAGTCAGGCCTTCCATCGCATCGCATTTTTTTGCCTGTGCTTTTTCGCCAAGGAGGTCAAATACCTTTTCTAAGCGAGCCACGTGGTTTTCTGTTTCTTTAAGGTGATTTTCAATAGCTGTGGCTAATTCTGGCGATGTGGCGGAGCGCTGCATTTTAGGCAAGTTTTTTACCAGATGGTTTTCTGCCCAATAAATGTCTTTTATACCGTCAATAAATAATTCCTTTAATGCCGGTTCTGCGTTAGCAGCTGTTTTTGTACTGAATTTCGGATCGGTAGATGATTGTTTTTTCATGTTAAGCTTGTTTTTATAGGTGAGAAGCTGTCCTAAAAAACACCGTCCTTACAGAATTTGTTTGCTACACTTCTATATATTTAAGAATTGAAAAAAATGAGACCTGTCTCAAAGGCTATGGTTATGA
>NZ_JAZQPU010000238.1:0-3908 GCF_045628745.1 Pedobacter sp. | reverse complement strand
AAGAAAACAATGACCACCAGCGAAACGACAATCATCTCTTCAATCAAGGTGGTGGTGATAGAATCTACAGATTCCTGAATCAGCTCACCCCTGTCGTAAACAATGTCGAATTTAACTCCGGGAGGCAAACCTTTAGACACCTCTTTCATTTTAGTTTTCACCCTTTCAATCACCTCCGCAGCATTTTCACCATAGCGCATTACTACAATTCCACCAACACGCTCCCCTTCGCCATCCTGGTCGAAAATACCAAGCCTGGTTTCCCCTGTCATTTGCACAGCAGCCACATCAGCGATTTTTATGGGGGTGCCGTTTTGATTTTTAATGGGGATATTGCCTATTTCGTCCAGCGATTTTAAATAGCCTGAAGTCTTGATGATATAACCCATGTCGCTCAACTCGAACTTCCTTCCCCCCGATTCATTGTTATTTGAACGCACAGCGGCAATAACATCAGGAACCGACAGCTTAAAATAAAGGAGTTTATTAGGGTCTATGGCAATCTGGTATTGTTTCTGGAAGCCGCCGAAAGAAGCAATTTCACTTACCCCTGGAACATTTTGCAGGGCAAATTTCACATACCAATCCTGGATGGCTCGTTGCTCACCCAAATCTAAAGATGGCGCATCAAGGGTATACCATAAAATATGACCAACACCTGTACCGTCCGGGCCTAACTGGGGAGCCACACCTGTGGGTAAAGATTGTGTAACTGTACTCAGGCGCTCCATTACCCTTTGTCGTGCCCAATAAATATCTACGTTGTCTTCAAAGATGACATAGATGAAGCTCATGCCGAACATGGAGGAACCACGGACGTATTTAATCTTTGGAATCCCCTGTAAATTAGTCACCAAGGGGTAGGTCACCTGGTCTTCTATCAATTGTGGCGACCTGCCCATCCATTCTGTAAATACGATGACCTGATTTTCTGACAAGTCAGGGATGGCATCTATAGGGTTCTTTTTAATAGCCATGATGCCCCAGACAAAGAGCCCTGCTGCAAGGAGCAGTACCATCCATCTGTTTTTTAGTGACCATTCAATAAATTTGTGTACCATCGTTTTTGTGCTAACCCAAGCCTGTAAAACTGGCAAAGGGCTGTGATGTATAATGAAGTAAAACCATTAGCAATCCTATGCAAATGAGTTCATTAATATTCTTTAAGAAAATAGGGTGAATTTTAGGTTACAGGCGAAGCCATAACCTGTGTAGGAAGTTGGGGTATTATATTCTGAAAGTACAGTTGCGGATAAAGGCGGGGATTTCCTGTAGGATGGGTGGCGCATTGCTTAATGCTGCTTTACCCTGTTTTACAGGAAATGAAAAGTCTTCTAGCTGCCATGTGGCATTATTTTGAACCAATACAGAGGTTTGTTCAAATTGAACCTGTAATAGACTAGTGGTTTTAGACTGGTCTATTTTAGCCTGCTTAGCCTCATCTTTACAGCAATCTTTTTTAGCCGTGTTGCTTTGTTTCATGCCACAAAAGCCACAGGTCTTTTTTTCATGGTTGGTGATGCCTAAATCAACCAGCTCACCCATGCAGTAATGAAAATACACCGTTGTACCCTGGGAAACCCCAAAGTAAAATATTGCAAGAAAGATGAGCAGTGTTCTTTTCATGACGAGTCAAAATTAAAGAATGAGGAGGATATATTTTTATATAATTCCGATTAAATGTTATATCAATCTCACAACATCTTAATGAAATTCAAGCCCTTACCTCAATTTTTGTTTTTTAACAGCTATAGCACATGAAATTAAGGCTGTAATAACATTTAATTAAGACTTTAACAGCACCAAGAGCAGCATATTTATCGGGAACGGAATACGTGATTGACGGAGGTACGATCCCAACGATATAACTTGAGAAAAACGCCATCATGAGCAAACAGCACATTTTGCAGTAAAGAATGCTCATGATGGCTACCTTAAAATAATAAAGAAACCACCGCTCTGAAGAAACAAGCAGACATTTCGAACATTTGCTTTATTGAATTATATGTTCTAATTTTCGGGAGCAATGGATGATGTTTTCTCTATAAAAAACGGCAATATTAAGGCCTTTGAACTGGCGTATCATCAATGGAGTGGCAAAGTATACAGCTTTGTGCTGAAGCAATGTCGCCGCGAAGAAATTGCAGAAGAAGTAGTTCAGCAGGTCTTCATCCGCTTGTGGGAGAAAAAAGAAAACCTTTCTTTGGAGTTCAACCTGAGCACCCAGTTATTCCGCATGTCTAAAACCATATTTATCGATGAGCTGAGAAAAGCAGCCCATTCACGAAAGTATCAGGAGAAAATAGAGCAATCAAAGTCCCTCCACTTTACAGAAAACACCTTGGAGCACAAAGAAGCACTGGAAAACGTTTATCAGGCAATAGGAAAAATGCCCCCCATCAGGAGAAAAGTCTTTATGATGAGCCGGATGGAACACCTGTCTAACAAAGAAATTGCCTCTAAACTTTCCATCTCTACCAGAACCGTTGAAAATCATATGGCCCTGGCTTTAAAATACCTCCGCAATTACAGTCCCCTGCTCATTGTACTGCACCTGGCTTAAAAATCAATAATATATTTTCTTAGCCCTTAGGTGTTAGCCTCCACTGAAACGTATAGAGCATAATGGAGATGACTAAGGAATTGATGCTGCGGTTTTTTAAAGACCAATGTACAGCAGATGAGGCAACAGAAGTAGTAAATTATTTACAGCAAAACCCCGGTAAGGAAGATGAATTTCTTCCTGAACAAGCATGGAATGACCTGCCAGCAGCTTCATTATTCTCCCCAGCTAAAGAAAAAGAACTATTAAAGAAGGTCAAAAAAGAGCTAGGGCTCAAAACACCTCAAACTAGAAAGTTGTGGATATGGAGCGCAGCGGCATCAATCCTTGTTGTATGCGGAGTGGCCCTATTTTTGAAAAACGAGTCACCTAAAACTCCAGTCCATAAGAACGAAGTTGTTCATACCCTGGTCAACATCAATTACGGCAAGGAAGTACTGGTTTTAAACACAGCCGATGGCTCCACCGTATTCTTGCAACCCGGAAGTGAGATCCGTTACCCTGAACATTTTAAAGGTATAAACCGTAACTTTTACCTCAAAGGAGTGGCCCGGTTTAAGGTTGCTAAAGATCCACAGCGGCCTTTCAGGGTATATGCAGATGAAATGGTAACCACAGCCTTAGGGACAGACTTTACGGTGACCGACAAAGAAGAGGACGAAACCATCCTGATTCAATTACACGAAGGAAGAGTAGTTATTGGCCCTAAGAATTTAAAATCAGGCCCTGCAATGAAGCCCGTTTACCTCCAGGCAGGTGAAGAATTAAGCGTTCACAAAAAGTCACTGGTTAGTACTCGAGCTTACACCACAAAGCCCTCGACAAATATACAGGGGAATACCACCATCAGTGCCAGCATGATCACTTTCAAAAATGAAAGTCTGGAAAATATTTTCAGCACTTTAGAGAAAGAACTACCCATACAAATCCATTTCAAGCAAAGCGATATCGCCGGGCGCTATTTTACAGGATCCATTAAACCTGATCTCCAACAAGCAGAAAACATGTTGAGAGAAATTGCCTTGTTGAACCAATTGACAATAAATTTGAGAGACCACCAATACACCTTAAGCAAACCATCAACTACAAACAACCACTAACCAAACCCTTCACAAAAATCAATGAGACGACTATGAAACAAACTTTACAAAAAAATTTGAAAAAGCAGCTTCCCTTATTGTGGCTGACTGGCTTGCTCTTCCTGTTGCTGACAGGGACTGCAAGTGCTCAAACCGGAGCCTCTGTTACAGGCATTGTTAAAGATGCCGCCGGTGGTGCCCTACCCGGGGTTTCGGTGAAAATAGAGAACAAAGAAAAGAACTTCAGGAGTACCATAGCGACCAAT
>NZ_JAZQPU010000237.1:0-2171 GCF_045628745.1 Pedobacter sp. | reverse complement strand
AGTGATGGAATGTTTCCAGATGACAGGGGCATTTGATTTTATCCTTAGGATTGCGACGAGCGATATGGATACCTATCATCTTTTTTTAAGAAATAAGCTTTCTACACTTCCAAACATCAGTACGGTGCAAAGTTTTTTTGTGTTATCAGAAACTAAAAGCGAAACGGCATACCCACTTTAATTGAAAAATACGGCCAGAGGTTTATCTTTGGAAGATAATTTCGGCAAAATACAAATCCTATATAAATGCAATCCTCAGAAGAATACCTTCCACAATTAGAATTGTTCACTTCAATACCGTTAGATACCAGTAATTTATCAATGAAAAACAAAGTAAACGTTAATAACAACAGCATAGATGCCGCAGGGATCACCAAAGATTACATGGATGCGGTTTCAGAATTAATCTGGAATGGTTTTGACGCCAATGCTTCAAAAATTGATATTAATTTTAGCGCAAATGAAATTGACTATATCAGTGAACTGACTATTGTTGACAATGGATCAGGAATTAACCATGCTGATTTAAGTCGCACTTTTGGTTCTTTTCTGGATTCCGTAAAAAGGGGTGCTTTTCAGCGATCTTCTTATGTAAGAGGGAAAAAAGGAAAGGGACGCTTTTCGTTTATGGCCTTTGCCCATAAAGCGGTGTGGTCTACTGTGTGTTTAGACGCTGCAACAAAAAAACACCTTGCTTTTGATGTAACGGTGGAAAGCAATGACAAAGACCATTACCAGGATGAGAATATCAGGAAAGTGAAGAGAATGGCAACCGGAACTTCATTGAAGCTGAGTGATTTGCATGGCGTAACCGCTTATTCTTTTCAGAGTGAGGAGTTTTTAAATTACCTGAAACGCCAGTTCGGCTGGTTCTTGTTGCTGAATAGTAAAAATGGTTACTCACTCAACATCAACGGGGTACCGATTCAATATGATGATATTTTAGGTGACCACGAAGTAACGAATAGTGTTATTACTGATGCACAAGGCCTAGATCATCAATTTACCATTACCTATGTGCGTTGGAATGAAAAAATTGGCGATAAGTTCTATTATTACTTTTTAAATGGCGAAAAGAAAGAGGTTTTTAAACAGCTCACCTCATTCAATAATAATGCAATTAATTATTACCATAGTGTATACATTGAATCTGATTTTTTCAATGAATTTACCTATTCCGACCAGGAAGAATCAGTGCCGTTGTTTGGCTTGTCACCGAGTAGCCCTGTTTTTAAAACCCTGATTAAGCAACTGCAACAGCTGATCAACGTTAAACAGAAAGACTTTGTGCGTCTTAATTCTGCTGCTGAAATATTGGAAGGTTTTGTGCAGAATGGTTCTTTTCCGCGTTTTAAAGATACTAAAAAAGAGCAGGTTAAACGCGAGCTTTTAACGGAGGTGGTGAAGGAAATTTATTGCATTCAACCACGGATCTTTAAAGGGATGAGCGATATTCAGGAGAAGATAAGCATTGGCATGATCCAGTTGTTATTGGAGACTGGCAGGAGGGAAGATATTATAGGACTGCTGGAAGGTGTTGTTGATTTGTCGCGTGAGGAGCGGGATAATTTAATGGGGCTGTTGAAAGGGGGGAATTAAGGATATTTTGAGGGATTGTACAAATGAAGTTATTTAATATTTCGTTTGTGCAATACGTCCCATATTTTGGGATTTCTACTGGTATGTAATACCGCGAATATGATTACTGTATCATTTTCAATTTGAAAATGAATCATGAAAGGGAATTTTTTAACTACTACACACCTGACCCCGCTATAACGAATTTTATAAACCTCTGCTGTCTGACTAAGGTTATTTATCTGCTTAATGACTTGCTTTTGGAAACGCATGCCTAAACCATTTGATTGTTCATTGTACCAAATAGTAGTACTATTAATGTCATTTAAAGCCCACGGAGAGACTTTAATAATATAAGAATGCATTATTTAGCTTTTAGCTCTTTTAAGGCAACATCCCAGTCGAGTAATATTTTTGGATTAGCTTTATACGCTGAAATCCGTTCATTAACGATATGTTGATGGGCTAATGGGATAACGATATCATCAGCCCAAATGACCTCATTAAGCTCAAGTTTTTCAGCGGGTGAAAGTCGTTTTACTGCATCTTTTATTTCATTAAATGATAGCTCTTTAGCATCCATAGCGTTTTAA
>NZ_JAZQPU010000236.1:0-24854 GCF_045628745.1 Pedobacter sp. | reverse complement strand
GTACAAGAAGCCAATGTCATAGACATAAAAAGGGACAGAGAAAGATAAAATACCCGGGAGATGTTCATTCGTATAACTTTATTGATAAGGTGATGAAAGCAAGTCGGATCGTAGCCATGTCGTTCTGTGAGCCAAGGAGTTGATAATATGCCTTGTCTTCTAAGCCCGCTTGGCCTCCGACTTACTTTTTTGTAGTGTACAAGAAGCCAATGTCATAGACATAAAAAGGGACAGAGAAAGATAAAATACCCGGGAGATGTTCATTCGTATAACTTTATTGATAAGGTGATGAAAGCGCCAATTTTAAAAAACCTGAGGATCGTATACTCAAAAGTGTCATTATTTATCTGAAGTAACAAGAGATTTAGCTGAAGTAAGAAGGGGCAAACCTGTTTATAAGGGGGTATTTTTCTTTCACATGCATGAGGTGCTAAAAACATGGCCCTTAATCTAAATGAATGGGCTAGTTATAAGATGCTGGTTTATTGATCTCTGGTAAAGTTTACTGATCCCTTATAAAGCTTATTGATCCCTGGTAAAAGGCACAAACCGGACTTTAGTAACATCTGTAGTAAATACCTTGCCCTTTCTTTTCTCTAAAAGCACCAGGGTTTGTACAGCAGAGGAGGCACCTACCGGGATAACCATTCTGCCACCATCCTTCAATTGCGCTATCAATGGAGGAGGAATTGTTTCTGCAGCAGCCGTTACAATGATACCATCAAAAGGAGCCTTTGCTGGTAAACCCTTATAGCCATCCCCGGTAATAACCTCCACATTTTGATAGCCGAGGTCATGCAATTTCTTTTTGGTTTGCATGCCAAGCGCTTTCACAATTTCTATAGTGTACACTTGCTGAACGATTTCTGCAAGAACGGCGGCCTGGTAACCAGAGCCTGTGCCTATTTCAAGGACACGATGTTTTACCTTAGGCTCCAGCAATTGTGTCATGTAGGCAACCATAAAAGGTTGCGAAATTGTTTGACCATAACCAATTGGCAATGGCATATCGTCATAAGCATTTTTCTGATGTTTTAAAGGTACAAACAAATGGCGTTTTACCTTGCGCATGGCCTGAAGGGTTGCCCGGTGGTTGATACCACGCTCTTCAATTTGTTTGCGGACCATATGATTGCGCAGTTCATCATCCTGTGGGGGGAAGGCCGGTCTTGCAATCCAAAAAGCAAGTAATAAAGACAAAAAAGGTTTCATCTCAATGATGATTATCGAAAATACAGACGGCAAATTTGGTTCCAAACCATTGTAAAAGAATATTTTGTCAGGGTTTTCTAAGTGAATACTGGTGCAAATTTAATTTACTTATGTAGTTTAAATTTTGCTACCTGTTGACTGATTTACCTGTTAGCTGATTTAACTATCAGCTGATCACAAAAAAAGCGGAAGGCTTTTGACCTTCCGCTTTAATAATGCTCATTTGCAGGTAATGCTGTCAGCAAGTTTTGCTAATGCGGAGAGGTTTGTGCAAACGTTGAGCTTATAGCTTATTTGAGCAATAGATTGTCAACACCTGTAAGCGCAATTAACTTTGCTTGCGCACATATTTAGTAAGGATAACAATCAGTTGTCCTTCAATTCTACCTTCAATTTGTTCTTTATTATTGTCAACCAGCTTAATATTCTTAACAACTGTACCTAATTTAGCACTTAAACTGGAGCCTTTAACATCCAACGTTTTGATCAAAACTACAGTGTCACCATTTTCCAATACATTGTTGTTGCAATCCATATGGAATTTAACTTCCGAATCATTTTCATGATCGCCTGTAGCTTTTGCCCATGCTAATGTAGCCTCATCAAGGTACATCATGTCTAAGTTATCAATTGCCCAGCTTTCTTGTCTTAACCTGTTCAGCATGCGCCAGCTCACTACCTGTACACCTGGAACTTCGCTCCACATGCTTCCAGTTAAGCATTGCCAGTGTTTACTGTCTAATGATTCTTTTTTTTCGATCTGCGCTAAACATTTGCCACATACCATTACACATTCTTCTAATGTAGGGTTGGTATGAGGGGGCACTCCATAAACACTTAGGTTATCTTCTGATCCACACAGTTCACATTTTTTTTCGCTTCGCTGAAGCAGTTGTTCTTCGATTTTCATAGTAGTGATTGATACTGGCGGCGAAGATACGCATGTGTTGCTATTTACAAAGCATAAAGAACATCTTAAGTTTGCCTTTATTCATCGTCACAAAGGAACTGATTTTATTGTTTTTCACATACAAATTAATCATCCTTTGATGCTCACGTTTAATGGCATACACATGTTTGTGTTCTGTTGAATCTATTAAGATTATTTTTGCTGCTTCTGGATAGTCGTCATAATTTAAGATCTTTAAGTCTTGATTGGACGAATTTCCTATTTCCTTTCTCAGCAAGTCAACCTGGCTAACTACTAACTTATAATATTCAGAATCGTGATTTTTTTCTGTTTAGCATAAGTAATTAGAGATGATATCATCTGTCTTCATCTTCGGATCGGCAAGGGATTTAATAAACTTATTAATTAACCTTGTATCCTCATTTGACTTTAACCCACAAGAGGCAAACATGAAAATTAATGCTAGAAGAATGTATTTGATCATTGTCTTGGGTAATGAAGTTGGAATATAAATATATTATCCCGGATTTCGTATAAATCCCCCCACATATAACCCTCAAATAATTTGGCTGGATGTCTTCCTATCACATTGCCTTGATCGATATCTAAATTTCTGGAACTAGCTTTTAAATTTGGCTTAAATCAGAAATCCTATAACTTTTAATGCGCGATTGGCATGGAGCCTATGCTGTACCTAATACTTTCTTGCTGGTCATCAGGTAAAATAAAAGCCATAAAAAAAGGAAACAACCATTATCTGGTGTTTCCTTTCGTAGCCCGCAGGGGAATCGAACCCCTGTTTCCAGAATGAAAATCTCGCATCGGTCAGGAAAATAGTTTTTTCTTATACCCTAAACAGCTGCCTAATGATACTCTCCCCAGGTATTGAACATAAAAATTTATCTTTATGCATGAATTCACTGATTAAATAGCTAAGTAATAACCAACAAATCTCCATCAGTTAGCAATAGATGATTTACTAATGGAGATTTTTCTCGAATTTGGGTTGTCGTTCTATTTTCTAAACAGAAAACCTTAACAATTATATTCCAATTTCTGAAAGTGGTACCGTAATTCCTCTCGGACGATAAAAATTAGGATCTCTAGTGGCACCAGTTCCTGTGCATTCAGCCTGTCCACAGGCACCGAAGTTTACACAATAAGTAATCAGCAATCCGCCAGCTGTAGATTCTGGATGAATGATAGGCGTATAGTATCTAATACGACCATCGTTAAAAGTCTCATTAATGGTATACACCAATTTACGAGGAGACCATGGTCCTGTAGGGCTTGAAGAAAAAGAGGTATATACGCCCCTGTTTCCGTCACAATTATAACCACTTGTTATTGTACATAACACATATTTACCATTTACTTTAGCCACACTATTAGAAGCAAGAGAGGTTGTTACAGCACAGGTGCACCTGTTTGTATTCCAAACAAAACCATCCCAATAAGTCCATACACTAGGATTACTCTGGTGGAAACGAGCTACATAAACTTCGGAGTTATAACCAAAATTAGTTCCCTTCTGCCCGAAGCAATATACATACCCATCTGCTTCCTTAACCATACCTGCTGAATATAGCGCTTCTACTTGACCCGACATATTATTAGGTGTAATACGAACAGGAGCGGTATTCCATGCCGTACCCGTACTTTTCGTAAGTTTGTAAAGTGCTTGATTGGTTGGGTTTAGGCCATTGCCCTCTGCTGCATATATATATACATAGTTACCTATTTCTACACCCGCACCTGGCCATGTCCAAGTAGTTCCCGGCTGCTTAGGAATCATATTTCCTATATTATTAACCGCACCTGTCCGGGTCATCATGGGTGCAGCTGAAGACCAATTAGTTTTTGTTGGCTGTATAATAATAGAGTTACTGTAGGCAATTGTGTGGTTGCAGTATAAATAATTGCCCGATAGGGAACCCTGATAATAAGCATCTTGAGTTACCCAAAGCACTCTCCCGTCAGAAAGTGGAATACTGGATCCCTGGTCAAAAGCAACAGATCCTGTGGTACGTTTAAAAAAATTGGTAACAGTTTGGTCCACCCACGCTGAGGTGGTAATAGGTTGGTCCATCCACGCTTTGGTTATACTCTGGGACGTTTCTCCAGAGAGTGGCTCACTTGTACCAGAAGAAAGAGTTCCATCTTTCTTGCAGCTCTGCATCAGTAAAAGCGAAGCTAAGGCATTAATAATTAATAGTTTTTTCATTGTTTTATATTTAGGTGAATTATTGGCTGATTTTAATATATCATAATCAATTTTAACTATAAAGACATTTTAATTAGGTTTATTTATAGCTGACTAACGAATGAGATACTATAAACTTGAAATCAAAAAAGCTCAAAAATTCCAACAACACACCTATCATTGACACAATTTTAAGATTCTACCTTCAGTCCTAAATATTGAAATATTAAATTATTAAAAGCATCGCTTCCTAGTTACCTAAGGATAGCAAATAGGTTATGATAACTATACCCACAGATCGTAATTATCTACATATTTCTTTGTTTGGTTTTATAATTGGTTAATGCAATTTAATATTTTAAAACGATTTAGCAAACTAGGTAAGAGAATTTTAGAACATTTTGTTTTTTGTCCATCAATAAAAAATCCCGAAGCTTTCGCAACGGGATTATATCATAAATTCTGGTCTATTATTCTACATTCTGTTAAGTAGCATTTTAGGCATATTTTTCATCATTTTGGCAGCTAGTAACTAATAAATCTAGCATTTTAGTGTCAACTAATGATGCAGTTGCAGAAGCATACGATCCTATCGAACCATTATAATATTGAATAAACTCTTTGCAAATTGTCTTTAGATCTTCTTGTGTTCACAAAAAAGTGAGGGGTAATTGCTTCATAAGGGAAACTAGCTGACGGAACCGCAGATGGAGAGAATAGAATGTATCTTGCTTTCTCTTGGAGTTCGTATACAACCTCTACACTCCCCGTTGAACAAGCAGCAAACATAATATATTCAAAATCTGAAGGTATTGCATTCCTAAAATCAATAATATCCATTTCTTGGTTATTATCACTTCCGAATGATTTGGTTTTTCTACCAGTTGGAGGTGCCCATGATGTAGCATGCGACCACAATACAAGCCAATAAGAATTTGCTGGTGACAGTTGGCGGGCATTCGTTATTAAACAATACTAAACTATTTTGATGGCAGATCAACAAATGCTTCTGCTGAATCTTTTAACGCCAAGATAAAGGCATTCAGCAGCCAGTTTAGAGGAGTAAAAAGTATTGAAATCTTCTTCTATCGCCTTACTCAACTTAATGCTTAAAAACACCATTAGTCCACAAGACTTGATCCCCTATTTATCAATATCTACCTGAATTTCAATAAAAAAGGGTTGCTCTTAATAGAGCAACCCTTGTCTTTTTTTTGGAAAATTCCCTTTCGTAGCCCGCAGGGGAATCGAACCCCTATTTCCAGAATGAAAATCTGGCGTCCTAACCGGTAGACGAGCGGGCCAAATGAATTGCCTTAACATTACTGTTACGAATTCTTTGGTAGCGGGGACCAGACTCGAACTGATGACCTTCGGGTTATGAGCCCGACGAGCTACCAACTGCTCCACCCCGCACTGTATATGCATTTTATTTCAAAGCTAAGCCTGCATAAGCTTATTAAAAAGCCGTCAACGAAGTTAACGGCTTCTAGTATTGAGTAGCCCGCAGGGGAATCGAACCCCTATTTCCAGAATGAAAATCTGGCGTCCTAACCGGTAGACGAGCGGGCCAAATGAATTGCCTCAACATTGCTGTTACGAATTCTTTGGTAGCGGGGACCAGACTCGAACTGATGACCTTCGGGTTATGAGCCCGACGAGCTACCAACTGCTCCACCCCGCACTATATGTGCACTGTAAAATAAAAACCTAAGCGTGCATAACTTAAATCTTGTAGCCCGTAGGGGAATCGAACCCCTGTTTCCAGAATGAAAATCTGGCGTCCTCACCCCTAGACGAACGGGCCTTTTGAATTGCCTTAACATTGCTGCTACGAATTCTTTGGTAGCGGGGACCAGACTCGAACTGATGACCTTCGGGTTATGAGCCCGACGAGCTACCAACTGCTCCACCCCGCACTTTATACAATTTAAAGTCATTGTTAAATCCTTAACTCTTCCTCCGAATTGGAATGCAAAGATATAATTCGTTTCTTTGCGGTGCAACTTTATTTTAAAATTTATTTTCATGTCACATAAAGCAGGTTTTGTAAGTATAATAGGTAAGCCCAATGTGGGTAAATCAACATTAATGAATGCCTTGGTGGGTGAAAAGCTTTCTATCATCACACCCAAAGCACAAACAACCCGTCACCGTATTCTGGGTATTGTCAACCAGGAAGACTATCAAATTGTCTTTTCTGACACGCCAGGCATCATTAAACCGCGTTATGGTTTGCAGGATTCTATGATGAACTCTGTAAAAGGCGCATTATCTGATGCAGATTTATTACTGTTTGTTACAGACATTAATGAGGAGCATGATGAGAATGATGTCCTTGAAAAGATCATTAACACCACCATCCCTATGGTTGTTTTGATCAATAAAATTGATAATGCCACACAAGTTCAGGTTGAGGAAAAGATGGCGTACTGGCAAGAAAAGTTAAATCCTAAGCATATTTATGCCATTTCTGCATTACATAAATATAACCTTGACGGAATTTTAGGGATGATTCTTGACTTTTTGCCAGAACATCCAGCCTATTATGATAAAGAAGAACTGACTGACCGCAGTCAAAAATTCTTCGTTTCTGAAATTATCAGAGAAAAAATCTTTAACAACTACCAAAAAGAGATTCCTTATAGTACAGAGGTGATCGTTAAATCTTTTAAAGAAGAAGAAAACATCACCAGAATCAGCGCAGAAATTATTGTGGAGCGCGACTCTCAAAAGAATATCCTGATTGGAAAAGGCGGCGCCATGCTTAAAAAGGTTGGTACTGAAGCCCGTAAGGATATTGAGAAATTTTTGGATCAGAAAGTTTTTCTTGAAACCTTTGTAAAAGTATTGCCAGATTGGCGCAGTAAAAAGAATTATTTAAAAAGTTTCGGGTACGAAAATTAAACCTACCTTTGCAACCCCTTAATAACGAATACAATTCACTAAACATATGAGTAACATTATCGCAATCGTCGGAAGACCAAATGTAGGCAAATCTACCCTTTTTAATCGCTTAACTGAAAGTCGCAAAGCAATTGTTGATGATTTTAGTGGCGTAACCCGCGACCGTCATTATGGTACAGCAGAGTGGACAGACAAAAATTTCACCGTTATTGATACTGGTGGTTATGTTGCAAATTCAGAAGATGTTTTTGAAGCAGCCATCCGTGAGCAAGTTGTAATTGCCATTGAAGAAGCTACCGTTTTACTATTTATGGTAGACGTAACTACTGGAATTACAGACCTTGACGACGAAATTGCTGCTTTACTAAGAAGAAGTAAAAAGCCTGTTTTTATTGTTGTCAATAAAGTTGACAACACCGCTTTAGAAAATGAAGCTTCCGTATTTTATAGCTTTGGCTTAGGTGAGATATTTTCTATCTCTTCTATGACAGGTTCTGGTACTGGAGATTTATTGGACGAGGTGATCAAACATTTCGAAGATCTTCCAGAAGAAGAAAATGCTTTACCTAAACTAACTATTGTTGGTCGTCCTAACGTTGGTAAATCATCATTAATCAACGCCCTGATTGGTAAAGAAAGAAACATCGTTACCCCAATTGCTGGTACTACCAGAGATTCTATACATATCCATTACAACCAATTCGGACATGAGTTCATGTTTATTGACACTGCCGGCTTGCGTAAAAAAACTAAAGTAAAAGAGAATATTGAGTTTTATTCTGTGATGCGTACCATCAAAGCTTTGGAAGAAGCAGATGTAGTTTTATTAATGGTTGATGCTGTTGAAGGGCTGGAAGCACAAGATGTAAACATCTTTCACCTTGCAGAGAAAAACAAAAAGGGTATCGTCATTTTAGTCAACAAATGGGATTTAATTGAAAAGAATAACCAAACGGTTAAAGTTTTCGAAGAGCAAATCCGCACCAAATTACAGCCATTCACTGATGTGCCTATCGTATTTGTTTCTGTATTAAACAAACAACGTATTTTCCAGGCCATCGAAACCGCTTTAGAAGTTTACAAAAACAGAGCTAAGAAAGTTCCTACTTCTAAATTGAATGATATCATGTTGCCGATCATTGAAAACTATCCTCCACCTTCTAATAAAGGGAAATTTATCAAAGTGAAATATGCAACACAAATCAATGCTACTTCACCAATGTTCGCTTTCTTCTGTAATCTACCACAGTATATTAAAGAACCTTACAAACGTTTCATCGAAAACAAATTAAGGGAACATTTTGATTTTAAAGGAGTACCTATTCAAATCTACTTCAGACAGAAATAAAAAGATTACTGCAGGCTTGCTAAAGCCTGCTTTACAACATCATCGTGCTGATTAAGGGCTCTGTAATAGCCTGGATCACCTAAGTGATATTTAAACAACAATACCCTAAGGTCATTACAGATCACTGGTTTAGCAGCATTAAGCTGACGCTGGTCTATAATGACCTTTTTGCGTTGCAGGTATTTTACAAAAGCCTGGAAGTCATTGTTACTGACATCAAAAGTATCCATGTTTTGCACCAGGTACTGGCTGTTATAGCGGCTACCCAAAATGTCGTAAACAAAATCAAACATCAGTTTCTCCGATGACAGGGTATAATATAATTTATTGTAGCCTATGGTATCAAGTTTAACAAACACATCCGGATGGATACCTCCCCCGCCGAACACCTTTTTCCCGGCACCAGTTACAAAGGCTATATTTTTCTTTACACTATCTTCAGTTTTCAACCTGCTTGCTGTCAGCTCACCATCGTTAAAGCGGTCGTCAAGCTCTCGTTGATAGGCGTTATAGCCTTTTTTGTATGATTTCTGTATACTACGGCCCAAAGGCGTATAATATCGTGCTATAGTCAGGTTTACGGCAGAACCATCCCCAAAGGGAAATTGCTCCTGCACCAGTCCTTTACCAAAAGAACGCCTCCCAACAATTACACCCCTATCAAGGTCTTGAACAGCACCTGCAAGAATTTCACTCGCCGAGGCCGTATATTCATTGATCAGGATAGCCAGTTTTCCATGCTCAAACAAGCCGCCGCCGCTGGCAATGTAGTCTGTTCTAGGTTCATGCTTACCCTCTGTATAGACTATTAATTTGTTTTCAGGAAGAATCTGGTTGGCTAAACTTGTTGCCGCACTCAGGTAGCCTCCCCCATTATCTCTTAAATCAAGGATAAGTTTGGTCATGCCTTTTGCTTTCAGCACACTCAATGAATCGGCAAAATTAACATCGGTATTAGCCCCAAATTTGCTGATCCTGATGTAACCCGTATTGGCATTCAACATGTAGGAAGCATCAATACTGCTCACGATGACGCTGCTTCTTTTAATTTTTAAAGTAAGAGGCTTTGACAAGCCCTGGCGATAAACCACTAATTCAACTGGTGTACCTTTTTTCCCTTTAATCCTACCCACCATTTTTTCACGTGGCAACTTTTTGCCGCTCACATAAACACTGTCCACCTTAATGATCCTATCGCCGGGTTTAATTCCTGCTTCATATGCCGGACCCGCTTTTACAACACTCGTAACCAGCAGCGAATCGTTTAACACATAATACTCTATGCCAATACCCTGAAAATTACCTTCCAGTGTTTCCATCTGTTCGTTGGCTTCTTCAGGTGGCAAATACATGCTATGGGGATCCAGCTGATGTAAAATACTATCAATGGGTAAATTATACAATGAGGTGGTGTTGACCTCATCCACATAATTCTTATCAATTAAATGGATAATCTCATCAACTTTATGGGTATTATCTAAATTTGAAACGACGGGTCTGACGATTTGAAAACCCTGGTCCTTAAGAAATTTATAACCTAGAAACATTCCACCTATTAATGTTACGGAATAAGTGAGCGCAATAAAGAGGTGGTGACGGGTATTTCGATTCATTTAACAGCTGTTGCTCAAAGTTATGAAATAACAAAGTTATTTATCTTAAATAACGTCAGTGATTTTAAAAATGTTTAAAATATTTTCCTGGAGGCCACGTTAATGCTAAACTTTATAAAGTGATTGCTGTTTTGATTTCTAATTTAGGAAGAAATTGACGAAATTTAGCCAAAAAAAGTATATGATAAGAGTTACCGAACAAGAATCCAGGTATAATGAAATAGACAAAATGTCTGTCCTTGAAATTTTAAAGGGGATTAACCAGGAAGACAAGACTGTTCCTTTAGCCGTAGAAAAATCAATCCCGCAGATTGAAAAACTCGCTTCTGCCGTCTCTGAACGTATGCAAAACGGTGGCAGGCTCTTCTATATTGGCGCTGGCACAAGTGGACGTCTAGGGGTTGTAGATGCCTCAGAATGTCCGCCAACTTTTGGTGTTCCCTTTGATTTTGTTGTAGGAATTATCGCTGGTGGTGATACCGCCATCAGGAAAGCGGTGGAAAATGCCGAAGATGATGATGCACAAGCCTGGATAGACCTTCAGGAATATCATATCAACGAAAAAGACTGTCTGATTGGTTTAGCAGCCTCTGGTACTACGCCATATGTGGTAGGCGGTTTAAATACGGCACGCAAACATGGCGTGTTAACAGGTTGCATTGTTTGTAATGAAGGTGGCCCAATAGCCCAAGAAAGTGATTTCCCGGTAGAAGTTGTGGTAGGCCCAGAATTCCTGACCGGCTCTACACGTATGAAATCCGGCACGGCACAAAAGCTGGTCCTCAACATGCTCAGCACCACAGTCATGATCAGACTAGGAAAAGTTAAAGGCAATAAAATGGTAGACATGCAATTAACAAACCATAAATTAGTAGACAGAGGCACTCAAATGGTGATGGCAGAGTTAAACATTGACCATGCACATGCTGAAGATTTGCTGTTGCGTTATGGAAGTGTTAGAAAAGCAGTGGAAGCCAGTACTAAGTAAATTACGACTATGCATGAGATAGAACCATATTACCAATGGCGCGATGATTACATTGCCGCTGAAGATGAGCGTTCGCCATTTTTTAATACGGAGTATTCAGAGTTCTATTTTGACAAACAACTATATAACTTCCTGATACATCCGCAATGGGATGATTTTGGTTCCAACACTTTATATATTAAAGTCCTTTTTGTTGATTACGACAGGCAGTATGCGATCATTGAATTTATGGGCGAGTGGAATGATGCCATCAATAATGACATCATGCTGCTCAAGCGTGAAATTCTGGAACTCATGATTGATGAAGGGATCAACAAGTTTATCCTGATCGGTGAAAATGTACTTAATTTTCATTCTTCGGAAGACAGCTATTATGAAGAGTGGTTTCAGGATGTAGAGGATGGATGGATTTGCGGCATCAATTTCAACCCCCATGTCATTGAAGAATTTAGAGAATGTAACCTTGACTACTACATCAACTTTGGGGGTTTGCTTGACGATTTGGCATGGAGAACCTTAAAACCTTTGCAAATTTTCAAGAAAGTTGAAGAAATCCTGACAAAAAGACTAGGGGCATAGCTTTTGTAAGAGTCAAACAATGATTATCTTTAAATAAATTTAAAAACACATGGATAACAATAATAATTTTAATTGGGTGCAAAAACCTGAATATGTTCAACAACAAACAGGCGTGGCGAAGAAATTCTTTGCCAGTGTTTTCTTGTGGATGTTTATTGCTTTAGGTGTATCTACCTTAGCTGCTGTTTACATGGCTAACACGCCGGCAGCTTTAGATTATTTGATCAGATACAATGCCGAAGGTCAGCGCACAGGCATGACCATCCTAGGCTATATTGTGATGTTCGCACCGCTAGGCCTGGTTCTATTAATGAGCGCCGGCTTAAGTAAACTTTCTTATGGTGCCCTGCTTGGCACATTTATCCTTTATTCTGTTTTAACGGGTGTAAGTTTAAGTTTCATCCTGCTTACCTATCAGTTGGGTTCTGTTGTTGGCTGTTTTGCTGGCGCAGCAGGTATCTTCGGTATCATGGCTGTTTTGGGTTATACCACAGACACAGATTTGAGTAAATTCGGACCAATATTAATGGTGGGTGTAATCGGCCTTGTTATTGCAAGTGTTATCAATATGTTTATCGGCAGTTCACAATTTGATTACATCATGAGTTTCTTTGGTGTAGCTATATTTACTGCCTTAACAGCATACGACGTTCAAAAATTAAAACGTATTGGTGCGGGCATTGAAGAAAATGGCGACCAGATTGCCATCACTGACAGCAAGAAATTAGCAATCATGGGTGCCTTGTCTCTTTACCTTGATTTCATCAATATCTTCCTCTTTTTACTAAGAATATTCGGAAGCCGAAAATAACCTTATTCAGAACATAATTTGGAAGGCCATGCATTATTGCGTGGCCTTTGCAATTATATAAGGTTTCATTGCCTTTTCTTTGGAAATCATTTTTCTTTGTTGCACATTTGTAGCGCTTATAGAGAAAGACGGAGGGATTAGACCCTGCGATGTCTTAGCAACCTGTGCTTACAAGGTGCTACATTCTACTGAAACGAGTCCATATCGTTTTGGAAAGATAAGTTTGAATCGACTCCTTACCGGAATCCCGAATAAGCCTTTTAGTTTGGTCTACCCCCGCTGTTTGATGTAAATCATGCTGCAGGTACCCCTTACTTTTAACAATATTGACGCATGAGTATCAGAGAAGAACTAGAAAAAAGAATATTAATTATAGATGGTGCAATGGGCACCATGATACAACGCCACTCCTTAACAGAAGCAGATTTTAGAGGCGAACGATTTAAAAATCACCCTTGCGATGTGAAAGGCAATAACGACCTCCTTAACCTTACCCGGCCAGACATTATCAAAGGCATTCACCTTGACTATTTAACTGCAGGTGCCGACATTATAGAAACCAATACTTTTAGCACCCAAAGAATCTCTCTTGCCGACTACCAGATGGAAACACTGGATTACGAGATGAGCTTTGCCGGTGCACAAATTGCCAAAGATGCCGTAACAGAATTTATGGCTGCCCACCCTGAGCGCAAATGCTTTGTGGCAGGTGCTGTAGGGCCCACCAACAGAACCTTATCCATCTCTCCCGATGTTAACGATCCTGGATTCAGGGCCCTGACTTTTGATGAACTTGAAGACGCCTACTTTCAACAGGTTAAAGGATTAGTAGATGGTGGTGCTGACGTGCTTTTAATAGAAACGATTTTCGACACGCTAAATGCAAAGGCTGCCATCTTTTCCATCAAAAAATATGAGCAGGAAATTGGCCGCAAAATAGAGATCATGATCTCCGGAACTATCACTGATGCATCCGGCAGAACACTTTCTGGCCAGACGGTAGAAGCTTTTTTGAACGCTGTCATTCACGCCAAGCCTTTAAGTATAGGCTTCAACTGTGCCCTCGGTGCTAAAGAAATGCGTCCACATATTGAAGAGCTTGCCGCAAAAGCCAATTGTTATGTATCTGCCTATCCTAATGCAGGTCTTCCCAATGAATTTGGTGCTTATGATGAGGCTCCTCATCAAACGGCACATTTAGTAGAAGACTTTATGCAGCATGGCTTTGTTAACATTGTGGGTGGTTGTTGTGGCACCACGCCAGACCATATTTCCTGCATCGCTAAAAAAGCGAAGCTCCTTCAACCTAGAAAAATACATACACCTGAACGTTATTTACGTTTGAGCGGCCTGGAAGCGGTAACGGTAACTCCAGAAAGCATCTTCGTTAACATTGGTGAAAGAACCAATATTACAGGATCACCAAAATTCTCTAAACTTATCTTAAGTGGCGACTATGAAGCTGCCCTTACCGTTGCCAGACAACAAGTTGAAGGTGGTGCTCAAATCATCGATGTCAACATGGATGAAGGGATGATAGATTCTGAAGCCGCAATGACCAAATTCCTAAACTTGATTGCCTCAGAGCCAGACATTTCCAAATTACCCATCATGGTGGATTCCTCAAAATGGACCGTCATCGAAGCAGGTTTAAAATGTCTGCAGGGAAAAGGTATTGTAAACTCCATCTCCCTGAAAGAAGGTGAAGAAAAGTTTATGGAAAGTGCCCGCAAAATCATGTCTTACGGTGCTGCCGTAGTGGTCATGGCTTTCGACGAGCGGGGCCAGGCAGATAATTTCGAAAGAAGAAAAGAAATCTGCAAGCGTTCTTACGACTTGCTGGTCAATGAAATTGGCTTTCCTGCCGAAGATATCATCTTTGACCCCAACATCCTTACCGTAGGTACGGGTCTTGAAGAACACAATAACTATGCAGTGGATTTTATTAAAGCGACCCGCTGGATCAAAGAAAACCTCCCTTATGCCAAAGTAAGTGGTGGTGTTTCCAATATCTCCTTTTCTTTCCGTGGCAATAACTCGGTGAGGGAAGCCATGCACTCTGCTTTTTTATACCATGCCATTAAAGCGGGTTTAGATATGGGTATTGTGAATGCCGGGATGCTGGAAGTCTATGAAGCCATCCCAAAAGAATTGCTGGAATATGTGGAAGATGTATTGCTTAACCGCAGAGATGACGCCACGGAACGCCTGGTTGAATATGCAGAAACAGTAAAATCTAAAGGTAAAGTTTTAGTTAAAGATGAAGAGTGGCGCAAGCTTAGCGTGGAAGAAAGGCTGTCGCACTCCCTTGTAAAAGGTATTATAGAATTTTTAGATGCCGATGTGGAAGAAGCAAGGCAGAAATACGATAAGCCCATCCATGTGATTGAAGGTCCTTTGATGGACGGAATGAACATTGTGGGTGATTTATTTGGTGCCGGAAAAATGTTCTTACCCCAGGTGGTTAAATCTGCCAGGGTAATGAAAAAGGCCGTTGCCTACCTCCTGCCTTTTATTGCACAGGAAAAACTGGATAACCCTGATGGTAGCACCAGTTCTTTCGCTGGCCGTGTTTTAATGGCCACTGTAAAAGGTGATGTACACGACATTGGCAAAAACATTGTTGGCGTAGTACTCGCCTGTAATAATTTTGAAATTATCGACATGGGTGTAATGGTTCCCGCACAGGATATCATTAAAAAAGCACGTGAAATTGATGCCGACATTATTGGCTTAAGTGGCTTAATTACCCCCTCGCTAGATGAAATGGTGCACTTTGCCAAAGAAATGGAACGTGAAGGTTTTACCATTCCCTTAATTATTGGCGGTGCCACCACCTCCCGTATCCATGCAGCGGTTAAAGTTGCCCCACATTATTCTGGTCCGGCTATTCATGTGCTCGATGCTTCCAGGAGTGTTACGGTATGCAGCACTTTAATGAATAAAGATACCCGAGGTGCCTACATAGATCAAATTAGACAAGAATACGATAAAGCCCGCGAGGCTCATTTAAATAAACGTTCTGATAAACGTTACAAAAGTATTGAAGAAGCCAGGGCCAGTAAGTTTCAAATAGACCCTAAAGAGGTTGCCCCGGCCCCTGCTTTTACAGGAACAAAAGTATTTGACAATTACCCGCTGGAAGAGCTTGTTCCTTATATTGACTGGACCCCATTTTTCCATACCTGGGAGCTTAAAGGCAGCTATCCAAGAATTTTAACTGATGCCTCCATCGGTATCGAGGCCACCAAACTTTTTGAAGATGCACAAGAACTGCTCGCCAAAATTGTAAGGGATAAAAGCTTAACGGCAAAAGCCGTTATCGGCTTCTGGCCGGCAAATGCCGATGGCGATGATATCATTCTGGAGGCTGAAGGCAAACAGGTAACCATCCACACCCTTCGTCAGCAAAGTGAAAAAGTAGCCGGCGAACCTTATTATGCCCTATCCGACTTTGTAGCCCCTAAAGAAAGTGGTAAAGCCGACTATTTTGGTGGTTTTGCCCTCACTACAGGCATTGGTTGTGATGAAATGGTGGCAGAATTTGAACGCGACCATGATGATTACAACAGCATCATGGTAAAAGCACTGGCAGATCGCCTTGCTGAAGCTTTTGCAGAAAGAATGCATGAGCTGGTGCGTAAAGAATATTGGGGTTATGCCAAGGAAGAAGATTTATCAAATATGGAATTGATTAAAGAAGCTTATGCAGGCATCAGACCAGCACCAGGCTATCCTGCCTGTCCTGATCATACTGAAAAAAGCACCTTATTTGAATTGCTGAATGCAGAGCAGGAAATTGGCCTTAAACTGACTGAAAGCTTTGCCATGTACCCTACCGCAGCGGTCAGCGGTTTTTATTTCGCCCACCCTCAATCCAGGTATTTCGGCTTAGGCAAAATTACCAAAGACCAGGTGGTGGACTATGCGGAACGCAAGAGCCTCAGCCTGGAGGAAACTGAAAAATGGCTCAGTCCTAATTTAGCCTATTAACCTAAACCTATACAACCGATCACATACAACACATGAAGATAAAAGACCATATTGAATGCGCCAAGGGTAAAACTTTATTTTCCTTTGAATTATTACCACCCGTAAAAGGACAAAGCATACAGGGGATATTTGATGCCATTGATCCTTTAATGGAATTTAATCCACCTTTTATTGATGTAACCTACCTCCGCGAAGATTACATTTATAAACAGCATGCCAATGGTCTGTTAGAGAAAGTTGCTTACCGCAAACGCCCAAGTACTGTGGCCACCTGTGCCGCCATCATGAATAAATACAAGGTAGATGCAGTACCTCACCTCATTTGCGGTGGTTTTACCAAAGATGAAACTGAAAATGCGCTGATCGACCTGCAGTTTCTGGGCATTGACAATGTGTTGGTATTACGTGGTGATGCCAGAAAAAGCGACAGCTCTTTTATCCCTACTGCCGAAGGCCATTCTTATGCTTCTGACCTTGTGAAACATGTAATGGACATGAACAATGGTAAATACCTGCATGAAGATATTGATAACTCTGAAAAAACAGATTTCTGTATCGGTGTAGCCGGTTATCCTGAAAAACATTTTGAGGCCCCCAACCTGGATACAGATTTTAAATACCTTAAATTAAAAGTTGATTTAGGCGCTGAATTTATTGTAACCCAAATGTTTTTCGACAACGAGAAATACAAAAGGTTCGTCGATAAATGCCGTGAAAACGGTATCAATGTACCCATTATTCCAGGCTTAAAACCGTTGACCAGCAGCAAGCAGCTGATCAGTTTACCGAAAACTTTTCACCTTGATATTCCTATAGAATTGAGTGAGGCAGTCTCGGCTTGTAAGTCTGAAAAAGAAGTAAGAGAACTTGGTATTGAATGGATGATTCACCAATGTAAAGGATTGAAAGAAATGGGTGCCCCGGTGTTACACTTTTATACCATGGGCAATTCTGGTCCAACTAAAAAAATTGCACAGGCTTTATTTTAGACCTTAACCCTTACCTCAAACAAAAAAAGATCATTGGCTTTAACCCCAATGATCTTTTTTTTGAGCTGTCTATTTAAATTTAAAACAACATAGACAAAAGCTATATCAGCTTTAACAAGTAAGCCTTAAAAGCGTCAAAATCAGCATCCATGGCAATGGCCATTTTCACTCTTGAAGTCAATTCTTCTACCTGCTCAGGAATCTCTATCTCAGCTGCAATTTCTAAAGGGAACACTGATGGAAACTTGCAGGGATGTGCTGTAGACAAGAATACGCCCGCAAAATCATCCTCAGGTTGTGCTGCTGTATAAGCTTGCAAAGCTAACCAGGCAATAGCGGTATGCGGACAAGCCACATAGTTATATTTCTTATAGATAGCTTCAATAGCTTGCAGCGTTTCCTCATCATTATAAGTATAACCCTTTACCAGTTGAGTAATTGCTGCACGGTCCTGGTTAAAAAGATCCATAATCCGCACCCAGTTACTTGGCGTACCAACATCCATGGCATTGGCATAGGTTTGTATAGAGGCTCTGGTTTCATAAACACCCGTTTGCAGGTAACGAGGAACCGTATCATTGGCATTGGTTGCGGCAATAAATTGTTTAACAGGCAGACCCATTTTATAGGCTAATAAGCCTGCCGCAAGGTTACCAAAATTACCGCTTGGCACAGCAAACACCACTTCTTTTTTTCCTTGTTTCACCATTTGTGCATAGGCGTAGAAATAGTAAAAAGTCTGCGGTATTAGTCTCGATATGTTGATGGAATTGGCAGAAGTAAGTCTTCTTTTTTCATTTAATTCATCATCAGCAAAAGCTTGTTTCACCAGCTGCTGGCAATCGTCAAAAGTGCCATTCACTTCTATGGCATGTATATTTTGACCATTTGTACAGAGTTGTAGTTCCTGAATATTACTTACTTTACCTGTGGGATATAAAATGGTGACACGTGTATTCGGGACACCTAAAAAGCCAAGGGCAACAGCACCACCGGTATCGCCAGAAGTGGCCACAAGCACATCAAGCAATTTTTCATCTTCCTTAAGGAAATAAGACATCACCCTGCTCATAAAGCGGGCACCAAAATCTTTAAACGCTAAAGAAGGGCCATGGAAAAGTTCCAGTACATAAGTATTTTTATCCAGTCGGCGGGCAGGTGCATCAAAGTTGATGGCATCTTCTACCAGCAGTTTTAAATCTGCTGCAGGGATGGCATCTCCTAATAAAGCTGAGGCAACTTTAAATGCAATTTCTGGCAAGGTATAATCACTGATATTATTGATAAATTCCGGATCCAATACGGGTATGGTTTCCGGCATATACAAACCTTTATCCTGGGGCATGCTGTTGAAAACAGCCTCCGGAAAAGCTACATTTAATTGACGGTTATTGGTGCTGTATAATTTCATGGTTATTGGTTCTTGGTTAAGGTTGGTTTTTATATTAATCTAGTATGATAGGCCCCCGCTGGTTAACGGGCGATACATAAGCCAGACTATTGATATTTACTTTTTTAAGGAGCCCCTGCAGGCTTTCCGTAATGTTGTGTGCTGTTTGTTCATCTTTAGTTAAGGCAAATACCGATGGTCCGGAGCCAGAAATACCAAAACCTATGGCACCTTTTTCCATCGCCAGCGCCCTCATCTGGTAAAATTCAGGGATTAAGATCGATCTTGTGGGTTCAATAAGCACATCTACCATACTTCTCCCAATCAAATCATAATCTTTTAAAAACAAGCCGCTCACTAGGCCAGCCACATTACCCCATTGGGTTACCGCATTTTTTAATAGTACTTTAGAACGGATCATCTGCCGGGCATCTTTGGTAGGCACATCCACTTCCGGATAAACGATGGCTGCATACAAATCTTCCGGAAAAGGAAGACTGATCACATCCAGGGGTTCGTAACTTCTAATGAGCACAAAACCGCCTAATAAAGCAGGTGCAACATTATCAGCATGGCCATAACCACAAGCCAGTTCTTCACCCTTCATGGCAAAGGGCACCAGCTCTTTATTAGTCAAAAGGTTATCCATCAACGTATTGATAGCGAATAAACCAGCAACTGTACTGGCAGAACTTGAGCCTAAGCCACTGCCAATGGGCATCTTTTTATGTAATTCTATCGATACACCGATGTCATTTCTTCCAATATGCTGGAGGTAATGCTGCACACTGGCGCTCACCGTGTTTTTAAAAGGATCTAAAGGCAAGCGGCCTTCATCACCCGTAATTTTAGAAATTACTACGCCTGGTTTATCGGTGAAGTGCATTACCACCTCATCACCAGGCGCGTTTACCGCAAAACCTAAAACATCATATCCACAAACAACATTGGCAACAGTAGCCGGGGCAAAAACTTTTATAGATGCTCTCATTTCTTGCCTACATTTATAATGTCAGCAAATACACCAGCAGCAGTAACTTCTGCACCAGCACCAGGTCCTTTAACCACTAATGGTCTTTCTTTATATCGGTCTGTCGTAAATGAAATGATATTATCACTGCCAGAAAGGGCAAAAAACGGGTGACTTTCATTTACCATTTGCAGGGTAATTTCCACCTTTCCATTTTCTAGTTTCCCAATATAACGCAACACCTGCTGGTTACTGGCGGCAGTGGCTTTCATATTTTCAAAATAGGCAGCGTTATTCTCCAGTTCCTGGTAAAATTCAGCAACAGAAGCAGCAGCCAAACATGCAGGCGGCAACATACTTTCTATAGAAATGTCATGCTCTTCCATCGGATATCCTGCATCACGGGCAAGGATCAGCATTTTACGCATAAAATCCTTTCCATTTAAGTCATCGCGTGGATCTGGTTCTGTATAGCCCAATTCCTGTGCTTCTTTAACCACATTGTGGAATAACCTGTCGCCCTTAAAGTTGTTGAAGATATAAGAAATGGTACCCGATAAGATCGCCTCAATACGGGCAACTTTATCGCCGCTGATCATCAGGTCCTTTAACGTTCTGATAATTGGCAAGCCCGCACCCACATTTGTTTCATAGTAAAAGTCTACACCAAATTTTCTTGCTGCTTTTTTAAATGATTTGTATTGTTCATAGTCTGCAGAATTACCGATCTTGTTACAGGTAACAATAGAAATGCTGCTTTGCAGAATTTCCTTGTAGAAGTTAACCGGATTTACACTTGCTGTATTGTCTACAAACACACAGTTAGGTAAATTCATGGCTTTCATTTTCTTGACGAACAACTTTAAATCTGCCGGCTCCGCTTTTTCCTGCAGCTTATTCTGCCAGTTTTCCAAGTTTAAACCCTCATTGCTTAAATACATCAGCTTGGAATTGCTGATGCCCATTACTTTGACCTGCAGGTCGTTATTTTTAGCAAGGTAAGGCATTTGTTTTTCCAGTTGCCTAAACAACTCTTTACCGATATTACCTGTACCCAGGCAAAAGATATGCAGCGTCTTTTTCAGTTCCGCATAAAAAGCATCATGCACGGCATTTACAGCTTTAGAAAGGTCTGCTTTAGACAAGATCACCGAGATATTATATTCAGAAGAGCCTTGTGCAATAGCCCTCACATTGACTCCATTTCTGCCCAATGCATTAAACAACCTTGCCGAAATGCCCGGTGTATGTTTCATGTTCTCGCCTACAATTGCCAATACAGAAAGTTCGTTCTCCACTTCAGGGTATTCCAGTTTATTGGCCTGTAACTCCAGTTCAAACTCTTTGCTGATTAAATTCAAAGCTTTGATGGCATCGGCAGGTTTCACGGCGAAAGTAATGCTATGCTCTGATGAAGACTGTGTAATTAATACGATATTGATTTGTTCTCTCGACAATAAAGAAAAAAGGCGACCACTGAAACCTGTTTTACCAACCATGCCACTACCAGAAAGATTCAGGATACTGATATCATCAATAGAAGAAATACCTTTGATGGGCAATTCAGATGGTTTTACATTATGACGAATATAGGTGCCGGGGAAACTGGCATCGAAAGTATTTTTGATAACGATGGGTATTTTTTTCAAAAAGGCAGGTGTCATTGTTGGTGGATATATCACCTTGGCACCAAAATAAGAAAGCTCCATGGCCTCTGTATAACTCAGCTCTTCTAAAGAAAAAGCCTTTTCAACAATTCTAGGGTCAGCAGTAAGCATACCGTTAACATCTGTCCAGATCTGTATTTCATGAGCATTTAAGGCAGAACCCCATATGGCAGCGGTATAGTCACTTCCTCCCCTGCCTAAAGTCGTAATTCTACCATCGTCATTGCTGGAGATAAAACCAGTTACAAAAAGTAAAGTGGCCTCCGTATTTGCATAAAAATCATTGATTAGCAATTCAGTCAATTCCATATTCACTTTTGCTTGTCCGAAATTGCTGTCGGTTTTAATCAGCAAAGAGCCGTCCACGGCTTCCACACCAGACACCTTTTGTTTGGCAATATGGCTCACCATAAATGTAGAGCAACGCTCGCCATAGCTTAAAATTAGGTCTTTTGTTTGTGCGGTTAACTCTTTGATGTTGTAAACAGCCTGCAAAATATCTTCCAGTTCATTAAAATAAATTTTAAGCTTCGTGAAGACAGGGTTTTGTGCCGATGCAGGCAGCAAAGTACGGATGACCTCAAAATGTTTTTCTTCGATGGCTAACAAGGGAGCGGAATAATCTTCACCAAGCTGGGCTTTTTCTGCCATTTCGAGTAAAAGATTGGTAACGCCGCTCATGGCAGAAAGGACAACAATGCAAGCCTCTTCTTTTCTTGATTCTTCTACAATGTCCAGCAAAGCGCTGATACTCTTGGCCGATCCTACCGATGTGCCGCCGAATTTTAAAATGTTCATGTTTTTAGGTTAAAAAAAAAGCGCCTCCCTGTTTAGGGGAGGCGCTTTCTGTGGTTACAATTTATATTATTTTATTACACATTAGCTTACCTCCCCCTGGATATCCCGGTGGTGGTGCTAATAATAATAATGGTTGAGTTCAGGTTATACATGACGTATTTTATACACTAACTATGTTAGGTATAAAGTAAAGTTATATTTTTCTAAATACCAAATGATTATTAAAAAATATTAATTCGATACCTTTACGCATCATATGCAAGGATTAGTAATAAAATCAACAGGAAGCTGGTATCAGGTACACGCAACAGATGGTCAGGATTATGACTGCCGTATCAAAGGGAAGTTCCGTATCAAGGGCATTCAAACCACCAATCCTATTGCCGTAGGGGACCAGGTAGTGTTTGATTTGGAGCCCAATGCAAATACTGGTGTCATTCACCAGTTGCTGGAAAGGAAAAATTATATTATCCGTAAATCCATTAACTTGTCTAAACAAGCACAAATCATTGCTGCTAATATGGACCAGGCTTTTCTGATTGTTACCCTGGCTTCACCGCGGACCTCATTGGGCTTCATAGACCGTTTTCTGGTGACCTCAGAGGCTTATCGCATTCCAACGATGCTCATCTTTAATAAACTGGATTTATTTTCTGGCGAAGGTTTAGAGATTCTCGCTCAATATAAAAGCATTTATGAAAAGATAGGCTACCCTTGTTATGAAGTTTCGGCTTTGGAAGGCACAAACCTAGACCAGATAGAATCGTTATTGAAAGACAAAACCACCTTATTCTCAGGACATTCTGGGGTAGGTAAATCTAGTCTGATCAATGTTTTATTGCCCGGCATGGAAATCAAAACAGGAATCATCTCTGAGGCCAGCGATAAAGGGCAGCACACCACCACCTTTGCTGAAATGCACACCTTACCTTTCGGCGGTTATTTAATTGACTCTCCGGGCATCAGGGAACTGGGTATTTTCGATATCAGACCTGAAGAACTAGGGCATTATTTTGTGGAGATGAGGGCTTTGATGAATCAGTGCAGGTTTAACAATTGCCGACATGTAAACGAACCGGGTTGTGCGGTGATGGATGCCGTAGCAGAGGGCTCTATAGACATCAGCAGGTACGAAAGTTATTTAAGCATTTTCCATGGCAACGAAACCAGGGCTTAACCGAACGGAAATTTAAGATGAGAGCAATTATACAAAGAGTAACACAGGCCAGCTGCCGTGTAGATGAAAATATTACTGGTGCTATTGAACAAGGTTTACTGGTGTTTTTAGGGATTGAGGATGCTGACACCGTGGAAGACCTGGATTGGCTGGCACAGAAAATAGCCGGCATCCGTATTTTTAGTGATGAGCAGGACCTGATGAACAAATCATTGGCCGATATTGATGGCAATATTTTATTGATAAGCCAGTTTACCCTTTTTGCGGCTACTAAAAAAGGCAACAGACCTGGTTTTACGCGCGCGGCAAGGCCAGATAAAGCCATTCCTTTATATGAAAGCATGATCAAAAAGCTCTCTACGCTAATTAATAAAGATGTGCAGGCAGGCATCTTTGGTGCCGATATGAAGATCAGTCTTTTGAACGATGGTCCGGTGACGATCATTATTGACACTAAAAACAAGGAATAATGACAATTAAAGAAGCACAGGAAACCGTCGACCAGTGGATTACCTCTACCGGGGTCCGTTATTTTAACGAGCTCACCAATACCGCTATTTTAATGGAAGAGGTGGGTGAAGTGGCAAGGATCATGTCGAGGAAATATGGCGAGCAGTCTTTTAAAAAGAGCGACGAAGCCGTTGATTTGGGCGAGGAAATGGCAGATGTGTTATTTGTATTGATTTGCCTGGCTAACCAGACTGGTATTGACCTGACGACAGCTTTGGAGCGTAAAATGGCGAAGAATAGTGTTCGTGATGCGGATAGGCACCAGAATAATGAGAAACTGAAATAGGATAAGGATTTATAGAATGCCATTTTGTAAGGGAATTATAATGCATTTACGCAGCTAGTTTAAAACCAAAACTTCGGCAATAAAACCGATTTACTGCCGATAATTTGAAATCTGTTTATCGTGATTTAATTAGATTAATCTGACACAAAAACCGCTGACAAACAACGACATACTGTATTTTTAAGTATTTTTGTATGACACATGAATCCATGTAAAACACATGCCATGAACTCAACGTTGGACAAAAAATCAACTTCTATAAGTTTACAGCAGAATTTATACTTATACTTAAAAAAAATCAAATCGCAGTCTAAATAGTTATATAGAAACCTTATTACTAGAATGTTCAGGATTTTTGGAGCCCAATGAAAAAACAATATGTGCTATCAATGAAATTAAAAACAACAAGCACATATTAGATGCAATTAAGGGGCAGGAAGAATTACCAAAATTAGTTGTATAGTAAATTCAGTATTAATTCAATACATGTATAGCCTATTCAG
>NZ_JAZQPU010000235.1:0-8865 GCF_045628745.1 Pedobacter sp. | reverse complement strand
TCCTCTGGGTCAGTTTTACGGCTATAAATACGATGGGGTTTATACCACAGCTGATTTTACACAAAATGCCAATGGAAGTTATGCCCTTAAAGATGGTGTAGCACGTTCAAAAGCTGGCGTTGTAGCAAACATCAAGCCGGGGGATGTGAAATATCTCCCAACGGCAGGTAATAAAGATGCCAACGGCAATCCAACATGGAGCACTGAAGACCGTACGGTTATTGGCAATGCACAACCTAAATACCAGGGTGGTATAACCAATAGTTTTGCTTATAAAGGATTTGACCTCACTGTCTTTATGAATTTTGCTGTAGGTAATGAGGTTTTTAACATGAATTCACAACGTTTTATCGGTCCATATCTTCCAAACCAGAATGCCTTTACTGTAATGAATGACAGGTTTAAGCTGGTAGACCCAAATACGGGGAGGGAAACGACTGATCTTGCCCGTCTTGCTGCCCTGAATCCGCAGCAGTATGATAAAAAAGCCATGTGGAGTCTTCATTCCAGTAATAATATAGCAACAACTGATGCGCTGGATTATTATATAGAGGATGGTTCATTTCTTCGTTTGAGTACAATTACGCTTGGCTATTCCGTTCCTAAAAACCTGCTGAAGAAAATTAAACTTCAGGGACTCCGTTTCTACGGCACGCTGAATAATATCTATACCATTACAGGTTATAGCGGCTACGATCCGGAAGTATCAGCAACATCAAGTGTGCTAACCTCTGGGGTGGATAATTCTGCGTATCCTCGCACAAAAAGTTATGTATTAGGTCTCAATGTAACATTTTAACAAGTTATGATCATGAAAAGAATTTCAAATATTGGCTATGTGATAGGCATGGCACTTTCTATACTTACTATTTCTTCCTGTAAAAAGTTTTTAGACCAGCCTTCTGAATCCAAATTTAACAGCGGGACTATTTTTGAATCTGTAGGTAAAGCCGAGATGGTCGTGGTTGGCTGTTATTCGCAAACTTTTAACCGCGAATTGTATTACCAGCTAGGCATGGGCACCGACGAATGTATCTCAACGGAAGGAGAGACAAATAGCAAAAATCAGGTCGCTAATTACATCTATACCCCGGCAAATATCCCTACGTCCACTTATACGGCCATGTATATGGGTATAGAATATGCTAATGTTGCCATTAAAGGACTTGAAGGCATGACGGGATTTTCTGATGCCGAACAGTTGAAGATCAACAGCATGTTAGGTGAGGTATATGCTATCCGAGCGATGAACTATTTGAATATCATCCGCTTTTTTGGGGACGTGCCCTATTCTATCGCACCAGTTGGGGAAACGGGTATTTTCACCTCTTCCAGGGTGAGTCGTGATGTCATTTATGATGGCTGTATTGCCGACCTGCAAAAAGCGGTGACCTTGTTGCCATGGAAAAGTGCGGGAGCGGTGAGTACAGTAGAAAGGTTTACTAAAAATTCAGCCAATGGCATACTTGCCCGCGTAGCTTTATATGCTGCAGGCTATTCTTTGCGCTGGGATTTAAACACCTATTCTGCCGGATCTGTTCAGATTGCGCAGCGTCCGGATAAGTCACGGATCAAAGAACTTTATAAAATTGCTGCGGATGCCTGTAAAGAGGTGATCGATAAAGGTGAGAATACACTTTTGTCTAGTTTTGAAACGGTGTTCCGCGATTTGATTACCCGTAAATACAACAGTGAGTCGATGCTTGAATTTGGACAGTATGGTAATGACAACAATGGCAGTGTGGTCGGTTATTCTAACGGAATCTTTGTGCATACCAGTAGCTTGTTTGGCAAAAGTCAGCCAGCTATGGGTGTTACGCCTACTTATTGGTTTGATTTCGCTGAAGGTGATACCCGTAGGGATGTAACCATCTGCAATTATGGAATCGATAGTGACAATAGCAGAAAAATGAATGCTTACTCCAGTAACACCATTGGTAAGTTCAGGGTAACCTGGGCAGATCAGATAGGTACCGCTATTAACAAAAGAGATATCAACTGGCCGGTATTGCGTTATTCAGATATTCTGCTGATGTATGCTGAAGCCTTAAATGAATATTATAACAGTCCTACTGCTGAAGCCAAATCAAGTTTAGAGAAAGTCCGCACACGTGGTTTTGGTGGCGATGCGAGTAAAATTGGAACTACCCCGTCTGATTATCTCGGCTTCCGCCAGGCTATTATTGATGAGCGTAAATTTGAATTTGGTTTTGAAGCCTTAAGAAGAACAGACCTTGCACGTTGGGGTATTTTATATGAAACGTTAAGTGCGACTAAACAAAATGTAATTGACCTGGCTAATAGAACTGGTAAATATGCAAATAGCGACCTTTACAGGGTTTATAAAAAGGAAATTGCCACAGGCTTTAAAGATCCAGTAGTTGCTGTTCCTTATACAGCCTATAACCAAATGACCAGTGCAGATTCTACTAGATTAGTAGCTGCAGGAAACATTGTATTAAGAATGCGTGGCGCATCGCCACTCAATTCTCAGGGTGTGTTAACGGCCAATGCAGCCTTGGTAACTAACCTTTTCCGTGGTCTGGAAAAGAATAAAGTTGAAATTTTACCACTGGCTACCAGTACCATTGATGTGAATAGTGGCTTAAAAGGACAGCAGCATCCTAAATATTAAGAATTAATATATAATATACATCTTTAAGGTTTATACATTGAAACGCTTCCTGTTTTGGTGTATAAACCTTAAGCATTTCAAACCTAATAGAATAATGATGACTTTGATTCCCTCTGTACGTACCTTTTTGCTTGTGCTTTTATTGCTACCGCTTAGTGCTGCTTTTGCTCAGCCTAAGGAGCCTGAATGGGTGGCTAAAGTTGGTGCCAGAAAGTTTAAGCTTAAAACTACTTCTTTTCCGGTAAATAATTATGGAGCCATAAACGATGGGAAAACCCTAAATACCAAAGCTATTCAACGGGCAATAGATGCTTGTGCTGCTAAGGGTGGCGGTATGGTGACCTTCCTGCCAGGCAAATATTTAACGGGTTCATTATTTGTGAAGAGTGGAGTAAACCTGCATATTGGTACAGGGGTAGAGTTGATGGGCAGTCAGGATATCAACGATTATCCCGATATGGATACACGTGTTGCCGGAATTGAAATGAAATGGCCTGCGGCCTTGATCAATATCATAGGGCAGCAAAAAGCCGCAATTTCTGGCGAAGGCTTGGTCAATGCACAGGGAAAGCCCTTCTGGGATTACTATTGGAATTTGCGTAAGGAATATGATCCCAAAGGATTACGCTGGATTGTTGACTATGATGCCCGTCGCCCGAGAACAGTGCTAGTCAATTCCTCAACTGATATTGTGGTAAAAGACCTGACTTTTCAACAAGCTGGTTTCTGGACAGTACAAATCCTTTATTCTTCTTACGTAACAGTAGACCATGTAACCATCAATAACAATATTGGCGGCCATGGACCAAGTACAGATGGAGTCGATATAGATTCTTCATCGTGGGTATTAGTGCAAAATAGCGATATAGATTGTAATGATGATAATTTTTGCCTGAAAGCTGGCCGTGACTGGGATGGACTGCGTGTTAACAGACCTACAGAATATGTAGTCATCCGCAATTGCATAGCCAGAAAAGGTGCAGGGTTACTGACCCTGGGCAGTGAAACTTCTGGTGGGATTCGCCATGTATGGGCAACAAATCTTGTTGGTTATGGAACGGGCAATGCCTTAAACATCAAGTCGGCCATGACCCGCGGAGGTACAGTTGAAGATGTGTATTTCAGTAATATCGTGATGCATGGTGTAGGAAATGTGCTTCAGGTAAACCCTAACTGGAACCCTACTTACAGCTATTCTGAGCTTCCAGCAGGTTATCATCCAGACTCGATACCAGCGCACTGGACGAAATTACTCACAAGAGTAGAACCTCAATCTTTGGGGATTCCCAAATTTCAGGATATCTATCTTTATAATATCAAGGCTACTGGTGCCAAAAAGGCCATTCATGCCATGGGTATCGAAGCGGTGATGTTGAAGAACTTTACACTTGAAAAACTTGATATACAAGGTATTTCTGCTGGAGAGATTAGCTTTGCTAAAGGATGGAAGATAAAAGACGTTGTGATCAATGCGGAGAATGGGAATACTCCTGTAATTACAGCTTCAGATCCCCTGAATTTTAACAAATAAGCATGCTTCTCCATTTAACTTTGCAGTTCAATATTACCTGATTTCCCACATATGAAGATAGTTTCGTTAGCCTTATATATTACCTTTTGCTCGATTTCCGCCTTTGCTCAAGAATTATACCCTCCCTCATTGAGTAAGAAAAACTGGCATGATGAAGAGCGTAGCCTGCGGTATACGCCTTCAGGAACCTCTTTTTATATTAAAAATGGCAATCGTCGTTTTACGCGTGCCTTATATGGAACAAACACAGCCTTCAGGGTGGAGGCCGGTGATTTACCTGAGTTTGCCATGTATATGCCAGGCATGGGTGGAAACTTGAAACTGGGAATCATCTCTGGCAATGAAAGTAAGTGGCTAACCAAGGCTGCGGATATAAAAGCATGGTATGATTCGGGAGAAATGCGTTACGAGATTACTGATCATCTTTTAGGAAAGAGTGGAAAAATATTACTCAGTGTTTTAGCCCTTGGACAATCTGAGGGCCTGGTTGTCAAAGCCCAATTTGTAGGGGTAGCTAAAGATGTGCAGCTTTTCTGGTCCTTTGGAGGTGCCAGTGGTAAGAATTTCTTCCGTAGTGGTGACATGGGACCAGACCCTGAGTCTGTATTTTACTTGAAACCTGAAAATTGCGTTAATAATGTGTTTCAGCTCCAGGGAAACCTGTTTACCTTGCAATATGGAAAGGAAAAAACGTTACGAGGTTCCTTTCCCTCTGCCAATTTACATCTTGCAGATGCCTCCTCGCAAAATGATCCTCTCCATATGGACAAGTCTTCTGGCAGCACTCATCCAGTGTTGTGTGGAAAAAAGACAGTAGAAAATGGTAAAGACTTTTATATCTGTATTCAAAATCCTTCGGGCGAGCTGGGCAAGCAAGCGCTGTCTGTAGAAAAAGAATACCTTAACGCAGCGCTAGCTACTAAGCGAATTGCAGAGCGCATCAAGATTCATACCCCAGATCCATATTTAAATACAATTGGTGGAACGCTAAGCCTGGCCGCAGATGCCATCTGGGAATCACCTTCATATATGCATGGCGCAGTAGGTTGGCGCATGCGGTTGAATGGATGGCGTGGGCCTTATGCTGCTGACCCTTTGGGCTGGCATGACCGGGCAATAGAACATTTTAGTGCTTATGCAAAATCGCAGGTGCAAGACCCACCCAATGGGCCGGTAGAAGCAGATACTGCCCTGAACCTTGCCCGTTCAAAGGAAAAAATGGGAACCTCTATGTTTAGCAGAGGGTATATCAGTCGCGAACCTGAAGGGAAATCGCTCAGACCTCACCATTATGACATGAACCTTGTCTATATCGACCAACTGTTATGGCATTTCAACTGGTCGGGCGACCTGAAATTTGTGAAAGAGATGTGGCCAGTGATCAAACTTCACCTGGACTGGGAAAAGCGGAACTTTGATCCAGATGATAATGGTCTTTACGACGCCTATGCGGTAATATGGGCAAGTGATGCCTTACAATATAGCGGAGGTAGTGTAACCCATTCTTCAGCATACAATTTCAGGGCAAACCAGTATGCGGCAAAGATTGCTGTGTTATTGGGAGAAGATCCTTCATTATATGATCAGGAAGCGAGGAAAATCTTGAGGGCAATGAATGAACAACTCTGGCTTCCTTCTAAAGGCTGGTTTGCCGAATACAAAGATGCTTTAGGCCTTCAATTAGTGCACCCTTCGGCAGCACTGTGGACTATCTATCAAAGTATAGATGCCGGAGTGACAGATCCTTTTCAGGCTTGGCAGAGTTTAAGATATGTGGATACTGAATTGCCACATATTCCCATCAGGGCAAAAGGGCTTAACGATAATGGTTATTATGCACTGTCAACAACCAATTGGATGCCCTATGAATGGTCCATTAATAATGTTGCGCTGGCAGAATCTACCAATACTGCTTTAGCCAACTGGCAGGCAGGGCGCACAGAAGAAGCTTTTAAACTATGGAAAAGTGAACTGCTGAGCAGCATGTACCTTGGTGGTAGTCCGGGGAATTTTGTGCAGATATCCCATTACGATGCCATCCGAGGCGAGGCTTACCGTGATTTTGCCGATCCAGTGGGTATAAATGCCAGGGCCTTAGTGGAGGGGTTATTCGGTATTGTGCCAGATGCATTGCATCATTCACTCCTCTTGCGGCCAGGTTTACCTGCAGCATGGGACTTTGCTGAGCTGTCCATTCCAGACCTTTCCTTTGCCTTTAAGCGGATAGGCAGTGTAGATGAATATGTGATCACACCTTCCTTTTCCCGTAAGCTCGATCTCAAGATGAGAATTAAAGCGAGAAGCACTGTGCTTAAATCGGTTACGATCAATGGCAAAAAGGTAAAGTGGCAGGAGGTGAAAACTGCCATAGGTTTGCCTGAGATTGAAATTAAAAGTGCCCCGGCATCCAGGTATGTCATAAAATTGGTGTGGGGAGAACAGGCCTTTGAAAATCCAGCGCTGAAAAACAGCGTGCTACAAGGAGAATTCTATACCGTGAATTTTCCAAATGGGGTGATCAATGATGTATTTGATCCGCAGCAGGTGTTTTCAAATCAGAAGATTTCTGGTGGAAACTTGAAGGCTAATGTTAAAGGAGAAACCGGTAACCGAACTGTATTTGTCAACGTAAAAGTAGGCGATTTTAATTACTGGTATCCTGTATGTTTTGAAGTTAAAGAAAGACTCCAAAAAAGTTTACCGATAGTAGCTGCAGAACTAAAAAGCAAACAATTAGAGAGACAAAACCTAACCCCTTATTTTAATGACCAGGTAACGAACATTTTTAAAAACAAGTACCTCTCCCCACGTCCAAAAACAACCACACTCCAGTTGCCAGTGCAGGGAATAGGCGATTGGCCACACCCTATGCTTCAACCTGAAATTAATGATGTTGGTCTTCGAAAAATGGCTGCTAAAGAAAATAATATCACACTTCCTTCAGGACTTAGCTTTAATACACCAGCAGACCCGGCGCTAAAGAATATTATATTCAGTTCACGATGGGATAATTTCCCCACGGTTGCAGAAGTGCCCCTTTCCGGCAAGGCCGCTGCGGCACATTTCCTCATGGCAGGGTCTACAAATCCAATGCAAAGCAGGATGGATAACGGAATGATAGAGATTTGTTATACCGATGGCACTTGTGATAGCCTGATGTTGCGCAATCCTGAAAACTGGTGGCCTATAGAAAAAGATCTTTATGAGGATGGCTTTGCATTTAACACTGGAGCAGAACGTCCCTTAAGAATTCACCTTAAAACAGGACTGGTCGTTGATGAAAAAATGATGTCATCTGCTGCTTTAAAATTATGGAATGGCAAAGAGATAGAAGGTGGTGCGGCAACTGTTATAGGGATGCCCCTTGATCCTGGAAAAACTCTTTTAAAAATGCGATTAACCACCTTATGCAATGATGTTGTTATTGGGTTGATGGGAATTACACTGCATCGTAATTAGCTCTTATAGCTTAAGGAATGAGGAACAACTCATAAAAAGGGAAGGTGTTTTTGTGTAAATTGCTTTTTTTATGCAATTTAAGCTGAATGATTAGCACAGTAACAAGACCTTTTCATGTTCCACATAAAGCATAGATTTATTTTCTGGCACCAGAAACCTGCACTATTTTTAGTCAGCCTGGTGAGCTTTTATGTTGGTGCTGCTTGTTCCAAGGCAGGAAGAGTGATGACATCCATGAGTGTTTTTCTTTTCCTGCTGCTCACAAATGTAACGCTTAAGGCACAGTTAAATAGCAATATTACCCGGTATACTACTGAAAATGGTTTATCGCACGATGGAATATTATCTATTACGCGCGACAAAGAGGGGTTTATGTGGTTCGGCACCTGGGATGGTATCAACAGGTTCGATGGACATGATTTTGTAGTCTATAAAAGCAGACCTGGTGATGCCTCTAACCTTAAAAATAATAAAATACGGAACATTGTTGAGGACAAAGATGCCTATCTGTGGGTAGAGACCTATGACAATAAAATATATCGCTTTAATAAAAAGACCGAACAGTTTTTGCCGTTGTCTGATGGTACTTATAGGCATCTTTTCCAGGATGTAGTAATTTCCAGGATCATCCCTGATCACAACGGTGGGGTATGGTTGCTTACCCAAAATCATGGAGCATTATATGCATCAGGGGGAAGTTCAGCAGATCCTACGATCTTGCCTTACCATAAAAAAGCTGTGGGTGGCTTTAAAATAAGTGGTAATCAAGTTAGCTTTTTAATCAGGGACTCCTTAAACAATATATGGATGGGGACCGAAAATGGATTAAGTCGTTTGAAATCCACCAGAAAGTGCTATGTTAATGTTCCCTTTAATAGTAGGGATTCAAAACTTATCTCTTCTCATTCCTTTACTTGTGCTACTCAGAAAGGAAGCCTCCTCTTTTTTGGAACTGCAGATGGAACGCTGATTACCTATAATTTACAGACAGGAACCTTTCGCGAAATTTTATTAAGTAAAGGAACCAGGTTAAATGCAATTTGTAATGGGCGTTCGGGATTTTTGTATATATCCACCAAAGGAAAAGGATTGGTTACGCTTGATCCTCAGTCTTCTAAATTCAAGTTTCAAGGGTTGTCGCCCACCGACACCTATCATTCTTTATATGAAGATGGCAGTGGACAAATCTGGATAGAACCAGAAGCTAAAGGCATTGTAAAGTATAATCCACAAAACAAGA
>NZ_JAZQPU010000234.1:0-1973 GCF_045628745.1 Pedobacter sp. | reverse complement strand
AACTCTTCTTGGTCTAAAAAATTCCTCTTCAGTGTATGCATACAATTATTTATTTCCTTTGCTAAATATGCTTTAAATGACCGAAAAACACCCATATCTAACGGCTTGAAGGACGTGTGTTGGATTTGGAGGTAATGCAAGTATCTCAACATTTAACGCTTTCGCTTTATTATAAAAATCAGCATCCATTTCATGTGCTGCGCAGTTATCTATAATGAATAATATGGGATCATTATGTTTTGTTCTGACCCATTTTAAAAAATGATCAAACCACTGTCTAAATAAATCTTTTCGCATGTATCCTGAAGAGTTACATGCTATTAATGCAGAATCATCTCCTGAAATAGATTTGGAACATATCTCCGTACCTTTACAGATGAAAAACGGTGGTGCTGATTCTCCAGATGCATTAATAGAAGCCATAATTGTTAAATCAGGTGCATTTTGGGAAATTCGAGTGGATGCCTTTAATTATTTATCCGATGCAACTACATATTTGCATAATTCGTTTTGACTTGTACCAGTCTCATCACTATTCCATATTTGATACGGTTTGTAATTGTGAAGGTTGTTTAAAATTTCAAAACAAGAATAAAAAGAGTCAATTTCCCTCTTCAACTTCATCAATTTTTTTGTGAGTATCTTTACGTTTGTTTTCAATCGCACGAACATCTGGATGTCTTAACTTTAAGTCTTTCCACCATTTATCTGACAAACCTTTTTCTGGCTTTCCTACAAGTAAAGAGGCCACTTGTAAAAATTTCGATTTTGTCCATCCATTTCCATTCTCTGCGAGCTTGCATGCGACTTCAATCAATTTTTTTTCCAACTGAACACTTAATAATGGTGGGCGATGTGAATTTCTTTCAATGGAAATACCATGGAATCTGTTATAAAGCGTAGCGTATGGAATGTCAAATTTTTGTGAGGCTTTCAAAATTGCACATTTATGTGTTTGTATATAAGCTAAAGCTTTGTCCATGTTAACTTGATACAAAATATGTGTATGTCAGCACGTTTATTTTCGATGCTGACAATATATTTCCATGTTCGAATACAAAAACAGACTTTTTTTTGAAAGAGTTAGTGTGTCAAATATTTACTTTTTTATTGTACTTTTTGCTTCGAAATGCAGAAAAAATGTGCAAAACAAATTATCATACTTAGGTTCTTTATGAATGAATCGATAATTAGAAAACAGTGCTATTAATTAAACAAACTATTTTATTATATACACACATGACTAAAATTACTACTATCGTAATTATGCTATTTTCATTGCTGGTTTGAGTTATCAAACATTCTACCGCAAACAAAAAGGCAGAAATAGTGAAGTTATGTTCAATTTGTAAAATGCATATACTTTGTTGTTGAGTATTATTTATCCAAGTCGGTTGGCCGAGAATGATGGCAACTATTTGTAATTCTTGCAAATGACGATCACTAGAAAGCAATACATGCTATTCAATAGCTTGATTTGACATCTTTACCAAATGTAAGTTGTTGAAGAGAAGATGGTAATACATTTTCACCTATTGGTTGATTGAAAGCACGACCAAATGTAAGTTGTTGAAGAGAAGATGGTAATACGTGTGGTGCTATTGGTTGATTGAATTTCCAACCAAATGTAAGTTGTTGAATAGAAGAAGGTAACACATTTGCACCTATTGGTTGATTGAAACAATGACCAAATGTAAGTTGTTGAAGAGAAGCAGGTAACACATTTGGTGCTATTGGTTGATCGAAGTTCCAACCAAATGTAAGTTGTTGAAGAGAAGATGGTAATACGTGTGGTGCTATTGGTTGATTGAAATATGAACCAAATGTAAGTTGTTGAAGAGAAGATGGTAATACATTTTCACCTATTGGTTGATTGAAAGCAACACCAAATATAAGTTGTTGAAGAGAAGGCGTCTCGTTCGGGCTGGAGATCCCGGGGCTGGCCGAGCCGGGTGAGGACGCGTCGGGCATCG
>NZ_JAZQPU010000233.1:0-1873 GCF_045628745.1 Pedobacter sp. | reverse complement strand
TTCTCTTTCACTATTCCATCTTCAACAGCGCTTTTAACAGCTGCCTCCGCAAGCGGATAATTCGAAAAAAGAGCAAGTAAAAGCATCAGCTTACTTTTACTCATCATTTTACCTTTGTAAATTTTCTTCATATTAATGGTTTTTTGGTATGAAATTGTTGACAAAAATTATACGTGTACGTACCCGATAAGTAAAACACCTTCCCTTGTTTTTTAAACTTAACTTTATTAAACAAGCAATTTTATTCGCTAAATCATTACGGTAACGTACACGAAAATACAAAACATTTGATGTAAACAAAATATTTGGAAATAAAATTTAATTTTATTTAGCGTTCATCATATTAGAGAATGCCGTTCAAGCAGAGATTTAATTCTGGTAATACAAATAGTTTTCTTTGGTTAAGATATCTATAGGCATGTAAAAAGTCTTATCAATATCTGCTGCATGCACCAGGAAATTGTATAAAGTCATGATACCTCTATACCCTTGCTCTTTTGGCTTTTGACTAATAAGGAATTCTATCGTTTCCTTTTTTAAATAGTCAACATTGTCTTCTTGATAGTCATACCCTACCAATTTGATTTCCTTCATAGCTGATTCCTCTAAAAAGCGGGCAACTGATGCCACTCTTGAGTTGGTCACAAAAATAGCTTTAACCTTATTCTTACTCAGCATTTTCGTCAATTCTAATTTAATAGAGAGATAGTCTGTAGCCCTGATGTCTAATTTTAAGATAGGGTTAGGAAGCTGATGGCTTTTAAAATAAGCTTTAAAGCCTTCTTCTTTGCGAATTAAATGGTGAAGGTTATCAATCTCTTTGGAGATATTTACAATTAAGATCTGATCTTTGTCTGATACCAGATAGTTAACGAGGTGTGCGCCCAGTGATCCACTATGTTTTAAATTTGGCCCGATATAACACAAGCTATTATGGTCGGGAATATCAGAATTGATGAATACGTATGGAATAGCTAACTGTTTGCAGGTATCAGCAAATAGCCTTGATTCTTCCATAAACATTGGAGCAAGTAATATTCCATCTGGTTTATGTTTTAAGGCCAGCTCACTCTGGACCTCAAATGATTTTTTATCATTCTGATCGAAAAAATAGTGCTCAATTTGAATTCCATAAGGCTTTACTTCAATTTCCGCTTCTTTAATGCCAGATAAAGGGGCATCCCAGTATGCAGTTTCTTCAGAGGAGAAAGGAATCAACACAGCAATAAGGAGTGATTTTTTGGAAGCCAGCCGCCTTGCCAGGATGTTAGGTTGGTAATTGAGTTCCTTTACAAGGTCTAGTATTTTGGCCTTAGTCTTCATGGAAACACCTGTACGGTTGTTTAGCACCCTATCTACTGTTCCAATGGATACATTTGCCCTTCTAGCAATTTCCTTAACACCAACTAACTCCTGCTCCTGCTTTTCTATCATGTTTTATTGCATAACGTGTACGTAACCGAAAATAAGCACAATAAATGTAACATCAAAGTGAGAAATAAATTAATCTTTTAATTGAACCTGCATCATCAGTTTCCAGCGATGTTTAAACTAGGCTACAAATAGACAAAACCGTAAGTTATTAAGGTTAATTTTCTTTGGGCAGGTTAAAATAGAATCTCGATCCAATACCTAGTTCACTTTTAACCCATATCTCACCACCATGACTTTTAATAATTTCTGCAGCAAGATAAAGGCCTAAACCAAAACCTGACTTTGTACTGTCCTGGCCATAATCAATTTTAAAATAGCGGTCAAATAATTGCTCCTGATCTTGAGGTTTCATTCCTACGCCATTATCTTCTACACAAACCTGAACCATCCCATTAATTTCATTGCCATGTATTTCAATTACTTTATTGTTAGGCGTATG
>NZ_JAZQPU010000232.1:0-5819 GCF_045628745.1 Pedobacter sp. | reverse complement strand
ATTGGCGTAAAAGTGATTTTCTCGTTTTCGCGTTTTTCAAAGTTCTTTTTCACACGGTCGCGCCATTTCACCATATTGGTTACATCAGCTTCAACAAAAGAGGTAACATGAGGTGCCTTTTGCTTACTCATCACCATGTGTTCTGCAATGAGCTTACGCATGCGGTCCATCTCAAAAATTTCATCACCACCACTCATGCTCACCACAGGTGCTGGTGCTGTTTTTGCTGGCGCTGGTGCAGACTGTGCAGCCTGTTCAGGTTGTGACTGCGCTTTAGCATTTGGTGCCTGACCTCTACTTTCTTGTATATATTGTAATAAGTCGTCTTTTGTTAAACGGCCTTCAGCACCACTTCCTTTAATAGTGTTCAATTCCTGGATACTGATATTCTCCTGTGCAGCGATATTCTTAACCAATGGCGAATAAAATCTGTCTGCTGTTGCTGGAGCAGCAGTTTCTGCAAGCGGAGCTGCAGCTATAATAGGGTCTGCTGTAAATTGTTCTGTAAAAGGAACAGCAGTAATTTCTTCTTGTGGAGCTTCTTCAGCTACGATAGCCTGTACTTCAGGGGCATCAACAGCTGCATGGGTATCAATGATGGCAATGACTGCACCAACTTGTACTACGTCATCTTCTTTATATAAAAGCTTAACCAGTTTTCCTTCAACAGGCGATGGCACCTCTGAATCTACTTTATCGGTTGCTATTTCCAAAAGTGTATCATCCAGCTGTATAAAATCACCGGGTTGTTTTACCCATTTGATAATTGTTGCTTCAGCAACGCTCTCCCCCATTTTTGGTAACAGTAATTCGTATTGAGCCATGTTGATTTTCAGTAAATTTATATTCGTTAGCGCCTGCAAAAGTAAATCTTTTTAAAGACTTAATGCAATTCTTGCGTAGACATGGTGATATTAATTCTTAAATAGTGATACAGAGCGAAGTATTATTTGGCTTCAGCCAATTTTACCTGTGCCAGAACCATGTTTAATGCTGCAGCAGCAGAACGGCTAATGTTTTGTACCCTTCTGTTTCCAAAAAGAAACACTTTAGCAGTTACGCCACTTGCAGAAGCTACTGCAATCCACACCGTGCCTACAGGTTTTTCCGGGGTGCCACCATCAGGTCCGGCAATACCACTTACAGCAACAGCGAAGTCAGTTTTGAAACGCGCTAATGCACCAAGGGCCATTTCTTTAACGGTTTCCTCACTTACCGCACCAAAATTTTGCAGCGTTTCGGGTTTTACCCCCAGCACGGCTTCTTTCAAAGCATAAGAATAAGTAACCGCGCCGCCCTCATAAACTTTGGAACTACCCGGGTGTTGTGTAATTAAATGTGCAATATAACCACCTGTACAACTTTCTGCAGTCGACAAAGTCAGCTGTCGGCTTTCCATTAAATTTAAAAGTGCTTTTTCAAGGGTAATATCTTCATCGGCTACCACATACTGGCTAATTCTTTCCATCAGCAGGGTTGCATAATGATCAACTTCAGTTTTCAGCTGTTGCTCATCGCTACCCGATGCACTTAACCTCAACCTCACCTGACCAAGGTTGGGCAGGTAAGCAAGCTTAATACTTTCAGGCAAACTATTTTCAAGGTCTTCTATTAAGGTAGCTAAAAAAGATTCACCAATGTTAGCCGTAAGAATGGTTTTATGATAAATAAAAGGCAATTGGAAACGTTCTTTTAAACGGGGAAGGATTTCTTCTTCCATTAAATACATCATTTCAAAAGGAACGCCCGGCATGGACACAAATATGGCTCCCTGGTCTTCAAACCACATACAAGGTGCCGTACCGTTTTTATTCTGGATCACCGTACACCCTTCAGGCACATCAGCCTGTTTGCGGTTAAGCTCTATCATGGGTCGGTTGAGGCGTGCAAAAATTCCTTCTACCGTTTTTAATGTTTCCTCATCCCTTTTTAAGGGCATATTGAAATAACGCGATAAGGTAATTTTGGTGATGTCGTCTTTTGTAGGGCCTAATCCACCGGTTATCAAAATGACATTGGCCCTTTTGCGTGCGGCATTCAAGGCCTCTACAATATGTTCTGCATCATCAGAAACTGAAGTTATCTGTTTCACTTTGATGCCACAAAGGTTAAGTTGTTTGGCCATCCAAGCCGAATTGGTATCTACAATTTGTCCGATTAATATTTCATCGCCAATAGTAATAATCTCTGCTAACATAATTTTAAATTAAAAACGGGAAGAATAGCCCTGTTGTTTGCTCAATTTCAAATCTTGTAAAATTGAAGCTTTAACTTTTAAAGTAACCGAGTAACTTTTATAAGTACCAAAAGGAACCCATTGGAAACTCATGTCCCAGCAATGTAAGTCGCGGTATATAGACAGTGAAGTAATAGAAATGCTTTTTGTTTCAAAATTATAACCAGAATTGAACTGTATCTTCCATTTTGGAGTAGCGTTAAAATCTCCGTTAAAGGTAAGGTTTTGGGTGGTGTTTCCATTTTGGCCCGTCTCGTCAGTACTGTATTGAAAACCGTAATTGAAGGAAAGGTTCCATGGAATATTAAAATCTACAAAAGCATTTGGATCACGGCTAATGGCAGCCAGAGCATTTGCCTGGTCTGCAGTAATGCCTTTTTCAGCAGCCGTGGTTTCCAGTTGCTCCTGGTTGGCAGCACGCCTTTGAAAGGACTGTGGGTTTAAGCTATAATCGAACGAGAAACCAAAGCTTTGTAACCGCGGTAATTTACCGTTCTGCCAGGTGTAGCGGTCAACCAGCTTTTTAGTGATGCCATAGGAAGTCACACTATCTTTCACATCGTAAGGGTTCAAGGTTCCACTAAAGTTGAAGCCCAATTTTTCAGTAAACTGCGAACGGCCACTGAAACTTAAAGTCGACAGTTTATAAGAAGGTTTTAAAAAGTTATAATTTCCATTGATGTTTAAGCCCTGTATAATCGGGATTTTTTTGGTACCTGTTCCTGTGGTATCCTTTGAAGAAAGCACCTTCAATTCCACATCATTGTTCAAGCCAAAATTTAGGGCAGCTGTTTCTCCTTCAGAGGGTCCGCTGTAACGTGTTCCCTGAAAAATAGAATATTTTTTATTACGCTTATAACTTTCATCATAAACAGGAGTACCATCCTGGTATAACAATTCTCTATAGTAACCTCTGCTCAGCGTTGAAAAATCTGGTCTATAGCTAAAACCAATTGTTGGTGTCATTACATGTCTTACCGCTTGTATTTTTCCGGTCTTTTTAAATTGAAGGGTATTGTAAATTTTGGTGGTCAAGTTTAAAGAGGCACTGTATTCTCCTGAACGCTTAAATTCAGAAACAGTATCATAAACCAAAGAATCTGGTCTGTTTAACAGCCTCAATTGTGTTTGTCTTAAAGTTTGGAAGTGCCACTGTTCATTATAAGTTGCACTGGTGGTAAAGTTAAAATATTCGGCCAGTGTAAAGGGAAGGGAACCGTTGAAGTTATGGTTAAAACCATTTTGGAACCTTTTCAACCCATCTTTAGCAAACAAAAGATCTTCTGTGGTGCTTACTGTATTGGTTGCATCCATGCTATACCCCACGTTAAACTTCTGAAACCATTTTTGCTCACCCACTCTTTTTTTTGAATCGAAAGGGTTGATACTGGTCATGCTTAAACTTACCTGCGGTAATGTCAAACTTATTGTTTTGGTCTGTGTTTCCTGGCTGGCACCTACGTTGGTACTTAAATTAAATATGCCTGCTGTTTTACTGTAACTGATACTGGAGCGCAACACATTGTTAGAGATGGCCCTTGGATCGTAGGTATTATTTGCTGCCGTGGTTGCGTAATAAGATGAAGTACCGGCATCTACCTGTGCACTAAAAGTGGAACCCGGTGAGGCATTAGGGTTTTTGCTGTGGTTCCAGTTGATGTGGAAATTCTTTTGCGGGCGGTTAGATTCCGTACCCTCAACGCCTAATTTAGTACTGGCATAGGTAAGGTTTAAGTTACCACTGTACTTATAACGCTTTAAATAGTTGGCAGAAACTGTTCCTGTGTAAGATCCACGGGTGTAAATGGTACCCAAAATCTTTCCATCCCAGTAATCACTGAGGCCTAGGTAATAACCACCATCTCTTAGAAAGAAACCCTGTGTGGCATCTTCACCAACACTTGGTATAATTACGCCTGAAGATTTTTTGTTGGGTTTCGGGAAAAATGCAAAAGGTAAACCTAAAGGTAAAGGAATATCTTCAATCTGAAGGTAAACGGGCCCGGTAATCACTTGTTTTTCTGTAACGATACCTTTGGTGATGAAAAAGCCAAAGTGTGGATGTGGCAGGTTACAGGTACTGTATACGGTATTTTTTACGTGGATCTCATCATCGGGTTGTTTTTTACTTTGTCCGCCAGAAAAGAAACTTCCCTCCTGCTCGGTAAAAGTATTAAACACGGTACCCTTGCCAGATTTAGTGTTATAAAACAACGAATCGGCAACTGAGGAACCCTGACCTTCCATTTTAAAAATAGGCTTTCCATAATAACGACCTTTGGAATCATGCTGGCCACGGGCAAAAACAGTGTTGTTCTTAGAGTCATACCTGATGTATTCAGCATCAAGTTCAAAAGTCTGGTAAATGACCCTGGCCTTTCCATATAAATGGATAACACTTCTGTCTTTACTGTATTTTGTAGAATCCTGCGCAGAGTATTCGATTTTTGAATCTACCTGCTGCACGTTATTTGTATTATTTTTAGTGCTGCGTTTTGTGGTATCCAATTTGCTACTATCAGTCTGCTGAGGCACCTGGAAGCTGTTAAACCGGTTAAATGCAGTAGCATTGTTACTTATAAAAGAAAGTAAAACAATGGATTTCAGAAAAATGATGTAGCGTAAATGTTTCAAATTAGTAAGTGAATGTTATTTTTGCATTAATGTTAATCCAAAACGTTCAAAATTAATGAAAAATATACCATTGGTTAGGCCAAATCTGATTTTGACTGCATTTATTTCAATATTTATTGTTACCTACTCTAGTTATCAGGCGTTTACACAGAATTATAAAATTAAAACCATTGTTATAGATGCCGGCCACGGAGGTAAAGACGGGACTACCAGAGGTGAATATTCTACCGAGAAGGAAGTAGCCTTAAAAACAGCTCTAAATTTGGGTAAAGCCATAGAAGCGAATATACCTGATGTAAAAGTAGTTTACACCAGAACAGACGATGTTTTTGTGCCTCTATATGATAGAATTGGCCTTGCTAACAAGGTCAAAGCAGATCTATTTATCTCTATTCACTGCAATGACATGCCACTGCGCAGGTCTACCGTTGTGAGCGGTTACACCAAAAGGAAAGGAAAGAGAGTGCCTATTTACAAAACTGTATATAGTAAAAGTACCTCTACCCGTGGTACAGAGACATTTGTTTCTGGTATGGGTAGAATGAATGAGCAGGACGAAGTGATTAAAAGGGAAAATGAAGCGATCTTGCTGGAAGAAAACTACAAGGAGAACTATGAAGGATTTGATCCTGCAAATCCAGAAAATGTAATCATCCTATCTTTAATGAAAAATGCTTACCGTACGCAAAGCTTGAAGTTAGCGAAAATGGTTCAGGATGAATACATCAATGCCGGAAGAATTGACCGTGGTGTTCAGGAAAAAAGCCTTGCTGTATTAGCAAGAGCAGGAATGCCCGCCATTTTAACTGAAATTGGTTTCATCAGTAACCCTTCTGAAGAGGACTATATGAACTCCCCGGAAGGACAAATTGAAATGGTGAATGGTTTATTGAAGGCCATACAACGATATAAAGCTTCTGTTGAACATTAACAGGGCGAAAAACTTTAA
>NZ_JAZQPU010000231.1:0-3069 GCF_045628745.1 Pedobacter sp. | reverse complement strand
CTTGTAAAAATGGAACATAAACAATAAGCAGCTGTAAGACCATGGTAATTAAAATTACCCACCATAAACCTTTATTGGTAAATAGGGCTGAGCTAAAGATGGAGTTAAAAGACAATCGTACGGAGAGTGCATTGCCAAGTTGTATAAAACAAAGCAACGTAAAGACCATTGTTTGCTGGGTCTTGATATTGTAACCTTGTTTTGCAGTATAATATTGTGCTAGCAGGACAATGACGGCCATCAAAATTCCCGTGCAGAGTATTTTTAGAATCATGCCTCCAGCAAATAAGCTTTCCTTGGGTGGTCTGGGTGGGCGGTTCATAATTCCCTTTTCAGCAGGCTCAGCGGTCAATGCCAGACCAGGTAGTCCGTCGGTAACCAGGTTAATCCACAAAATATGAATGGGGAGCAGTGGGATGGCCATGCCGATAAGTGGTGCAAAGACGATGGTTAATATTTCAGCAAGGTTACAGGAAAGCACATAAAGAATGAATTTCTTGATGTTTTCATAAATCCTTCTTCCTTCTTTAACGGCTTTAACAATGGTAGCAAAATTATCATCCAGCAGAATCATATCCGCAGCATCCTTAGCAACATCTGTTCCTGTAATACCCATGGCAACGCCAATATCTGCCTGTTTTAACGATGGGGCATCATTTACGCCATCGCCGGTCATGGCTACAAATTCGTTTTTTTGCTGTAAGGCCCTAACTATATTTAATTTTTGCTGTGGTGACACCCTTGCATAGACAGCAATGTGTTGAACTTCTTTGCTGAATTCTTCTGCCGACATGTTTGACAGTTCAGCACCAGTCATTGTTTTGTTGGCACCTTCATCTACCATCTGCAAACGTTCAGCGATGGCCACAGCGGTCAAGGCCTGGTCACCGGTAATCATTACTGTTTTTATACCTGCCTGTTTACATTCCCTGATGGCTTCAATAACTTCTTCCCGTGGAGGATCTATCATTGCCACCATGCCCAGGAAAATTAATTCCTTTTCAAGCGCTACATTAATTGTTGCAGGCTTTTGATTAAATATTTGATAAGCAAAAAACAATACCCTTAAACCCTGGGCCGCATATTCACGGTTTAAATTCAGGTATTCCTCACCTGTATCCTGATATGCTTCTGCCAGCACCTCAACAATTTTTATAGGCGCACCTTTAACGAATAAAATCCATTGGTTTTGGTGTTCATGCAAAGTGCTCATTCTCATTCTAACCGAGTCAAAAGGAAGTTTATCTACCAGTGGGTAGAGGAGGTCAGCTTTTTCTTTACTGATGCCCTGTTCATTGGCATAGTTAACAAGAGCAGTTTCCGTGGAATCGCCAAGGATATTTCCGTCATCCGCAAAACGCACTTCGTTAGTCAGCATCATGGCATAATGTAAGCGCTCCTCCTGTTTGTCTAAGGCATGCATTTTTTCAACCTTCATGATGTTTTGGGTGAGTGTGCCCGTTTTATCACTGCAGATATAAGTTACTGAACCCAGGGTTTCTACTGCCGGAAGGTTTCTCATCAGCGCCTTTTGCTTAACCATTCTGCTTGCCCCTTTAGATAAGGCAATGGTCACTACTGCAGGAAGTGCCTCTGGCAAGGCCGCCACAGCTAGAGAAAGGGCGGTAAGGAACATCATTAATGGTGCTTCACCTCTTAAAAAGCCAAAGCCAAAGATGACCGCACAAATCAAGATCACTACAACGGCCATTTGCTTGCTGAAAACAGCGAGTCTTTGCTGAAGGGGTGTTTGTTGTGTCTCCACATCCATCATACCGGCAATTTTGCCAATTTCCGTTTCCATGCCTGTATGGGTAACCATGGCTTTGGCAGTGCCATTGCTAATGATAGTCCCCTTAAAGACCATGTTATGCTGATCACCGGGACCGAGTTGGCTATCTGGAATAGGCTCCGTTGTTTTTTCTATGGCATGACTCTCACCGGTGAGGGCAGCTTCCTCGGTTTTAAAGGAGCTCACTTGAAATAAACGTGCATCAGCAGGAACAATATCTCCTGCTTCGAGTAAAATGACATCACCAGGAACCAGTTCTTCGGCTACTATTTTCTCGGGATTATTATCGCGCAGCACCATAGCGTATTGTGCAGACATTTTTTGTAAGAGCCTCACCGATTCTTCAGCCTTATATTCCTGTGTGTAACCAATCCAGGCATTGGCAATGATAATGGCTAAAATGACATAAGCGTCGATGTGCTCACCAACAATAAACGAAATTATAGCAGCAACGATCAGGATGATAATCATTACATCTTTAAACTGTGAAATAAAGATCGCAAGTTTGCTTTTCCGTTTGGTTTCTTGTAAAATATTTTTGCCGTATTTGTATTGTAGATCACCAATAACGCTTTTTTGGAGTCCTGTAAAAGATGTATTTAATTCTTTTACCGTGTCTTCAGCCGTTAATTGATAAAATTCCTTCATTATATTTAATTAAGCCTTAATTGATTGCCATGTTGAATGACGTTTTAAATATACCTATAACTTGGGCGAGGATAATATAAAGGGCTAATAATAAATTTGTGTAGCTTATCTGTTTGATAATGATGGCATTAACTTTGTGTAGATTCTGTTGTGGAATTAAAAAACAGATAAAATGAGATTCATTAGTAGAAAGACTCATGCTGTATTAGATTACATCGTGGGATTATTGTTAATTGCAGCACCATGGATATTTAGATTTTCTGATGTTGAAGCTGCAAGATGGTGTGCCATTGTAGTAGGTTTACTGGTGATCGCAATGTCATTAGTTACTGATTATGAAGGTGGTACCAAAAAGATGATATCTATGGCCACTCATTTAAATATGGATGTGCTGGTCGGTATCTTTCTAGCCCTTTCTCCATGGTTGTTTGGTTTTAGAGAACAAGTTTACCTGCCACACCTGGTTGTAGGAATTTTTTCCATTCTTGCAGGTTTATGCACCGTAAGAAGTTCTCAGCATTCAAATCTTTCAGGTATGGGAATGGGACATGCACATTAAGTCTTTGTAAGGAATTCTACATTAAAGCCGCTTTTACCCATGTAAGAGTGGCTTTTTTTTTCTGATAATC
>NZ_JAZQPU010000230.1:0-4083 GCF_045628745.1 Pedobacter sp. | reverse complement strand
TATCGTTCGACTTGCATGTATTAGGCCTGCCGCTAGCGTTCATCCTGAGCCAGGATCAAACTCTCCATTGTAAAATGTTTTGTTTGAACGCTGACCATTCTTAACTTGTATTAATAATAGTCTTTATTCTAATTGTATTGTCTGTTAGATATTGACCTAAAAACTTAGCTCCAGTTTCATGTACTTTGAACTGTACCTTGTTACCTCGCTACGTTGTATAAATGACATCTCTTTAATGAACTTCTCGGCCCAACCCTCACGGTGGCCTTTTATATGTTGCAATGATTTCTTTTCCGCTGGTCTTAATTGTCCAGCCTTCTTTTCAAGATTTCATCGTTTCAATCTTTTTTATTCTTTAGCAGCTCCGCTGCTAAAATTCCCGTTTTGTTTGGGATGGCAAAGGTAGTAATCTTTTTAACTTTGTCAAGCTTTTTATTAAAACTTTTTACTTTTTGTTTTCCCTGTTAAAACAGATACAACATGCGGACAACCTTACTCCTTTTCGCCTTTCAAACTCTCTTATCTATATCGCTTTCACTGTTTCCCTTCCTCCGAAGCGGGATGCAAAAGTAGCAAAAAATTGGCAACCCCAAAACTTATTTATCAATAAATTCCAATTAAATAGTTAACTCTCTCTGTAACTGTGAAAAGAATTCAAATTTATTTTCAAAAGCCCGTCTAGAAGTATAACCCCAATGGTCAGATGGCGAACAATCATCCCCCGGATTAGTCACAAAATCATAATTATTAAAATAATAAAGCCTGACATTTTTAAAAAATCAGGCTTTATAAAGCATAATTAGCTTTTTTTATGTTTTAACTATCATAAATTGGTTACTCTTTAGTCAATACAAATTCTTTGCCCCCTTGTTTTAAAGTCATCTGTTTAGCTTCTGGGTTAAACTGCAGCACTATACCTGCCGGGTCGAATTTAAAAATATCTTTATCAGCTGGCTCCAGGGCAAATCCAGATTGGCCGGTAGCTTGAGCCATTAACACACTCCCAGATTTGCTGATTGTAATCTTCATTGGAAAACCTTTATCAGCATATAACCCCAGGTATTGATCAAGATCCTTTTCTTTTATTACATAGGTTTTAAAATCGGGTATATGAAAAGGTGTATGATAGATACTACTCAATAAAGCGATGGAGATTTGATTATTATCATAATTTGAGCCATTTGAAGTATGAGCCACCGCTATCTTCCCCTCTGGAAAATAGGCGAAAAAAGACTTAAAGCCATCAATCCCCCCGTTATGATGAAAACCTTTATGCTGATTAAATGGAACCTCAAATAAGCCCATGCCATAACCATCTTGAATCGTCTTCATCTGTTGGAGGCTCGGAGCTTCAATAAGTTTTCCATTAAATAAGGCATGTGCAAATGTAGTCAGGTCACTCGGTGTAGAAACAATGGAGCCGGCTCCAACAGGTATAGACATATCCGTCTCAGGTTCTTTTTTCCAATCACCCTTAAATTGATAAGAATAACTTTCATTTTTTGATAAATCAATTTTACCTCCATAATAGGTGTCAGTTAAACCCAGAGGTTTTATTATCTTTTCATCAAGAACCTGGGCATAAGGTTTATTGTAAAGTTTTTGCAGGATATACGACAACAGTACATAATTAGAATTACTGTAGGCAGCCTTGCTTCCAGGTTCAAAGTCACTTTCAAGTTTAGAGATGATCGCTACCATCTCTTTTTCACTTTTCTTCTGCGTATACCAGGTTAAATAGTTTTCATCATCTGTGAAATTATGAATGCCACTATGATGATTTAGCAATTGTCCAATCGTTATGTGGTCTGCATTTTTTATAGCAGGGAAATACTTAAGAATGGTTTCGGAAAGTATAATTTTATTTTCATCTATCGCCTGAAATAACAACACAGCGGTAAAGGTTTTAGAGATAGAGCCAATTCTATATTTTGTATGTAAGTCAGGTTTAACCTTTTCTTCCAAATTCTTAAAACCTATAGCTTTTGTATACATGATCTTTCCATCCTGGGAAATAGCAACACTGCCCATGTATTTATGGCTAGCTTCCAATGCCTGGAAATAGTTATCTAATTTAACCTTATCAAAATTTTGGGAATACCCGGATTGGATAAGGAGGAGGACAAAAAATGAAGTCAGTAAGTTTCTTTTCATATAGGCTAATGGGAAGAAAATGAATAGTGATAGGCTATTAATGCAGTAGTAACCTAATATATTAAAAATCCTATATGAAGAGGTATAGAAATTCCAATTGTATATAAAGCCTGTAATTATCATTGAAAAATTCATACACAGGTAAAAAGGAAGTAGATTAATTGCTGAATCAAACAGTGAATATAGATAGGTAAGGCAGAGAATAAAGGATCAATGCCAAATGTTGTGGAGCAGGGGATATATTTTTAGTTTTGCATTTCTAAAAATTCATACCCTTTATGCTTGATAGCCACGCTTCCTTACTCAAATTATTTCTGCCGGAAATCGTCATAGAAAATTTCGACATCATGGGTGTAATCCAGGATCCTGAAACTTTCCATTTTCAGTTAGAGGAACGCAACAACACTCCGGAAGAATGGGGTGGCATCAAGGTTCAGTCAAAGGGTTTTTTCCCAGAGATTCAGGTTCAGGATTTTCCTATTCGTGGACATAAGGTATTCTATCATATTAAACGGCGCCGCTGGATTGACACCGAGAGCAAAAAAGTGATGTACCGTGACTGGACATTGGTTAAGAAGGGCACGCGAATGACAGGGGAATTCGCGGCTTTTTTAAAACAAATCAGTCAGTACAGCCCCGAATGATATTCAGGCTATTAGTTCTTTCTATGGCGTAAAGGGGAAAAACCTGCGTCGTCAATACCGTGACTCTTTGAGTGGTTTTAAGGATTGGGAACAAAGATCACATGCAGCAAATTGGCTGCTGTATCCGCAAAATCTTGGCGAGAGGCTTTCCATTGATGAAACCTCCCTTTCCCACGGAGAGCTTTATACCCTAGTCACCAATAAAGCTGCAAAAGGTAAAAAAGGAGCCATAGTTGCCATTGTAGCGGGTACAAAGGCTGAAACAGTGATCCAGGTTCTTCAGCAAATACCAGAGCGTCAGCGGCTGAAAGTAAAGGAAATTACCCTTGACATGGCTGGTAATATGGAACTGATCTCCAAACGCAGTTTCCGCAATGCAGCCAGAGTCACTGACAGATTCCATGTGCAGAAACTGGCTACCGAAGCCTTACAGGAAATGAGGATCAAATATCGATGGGAAGCTCTGGATGCCGAAAACGAAGCTATAGACAAAGCCAAGATTGCTAAAACCACCTTCAAAGCCCAGATCCTCTCTAATGGTGATACGCCCAAACATTTGCTGGCAAGGGCAAGATATGTGCTCTATAAAAAGCCTTCAGATTGGACAGAAAATCAAAAGGAAAGGGCAGAACTGTTATTTGAACGTTATCCCTCCTTAAAGCAAGCCCATGAGCTGAGTATGGGCTTGAGCAACATCTTTGAGAAAACCACAGATAAACTCTACGGTCTGGCAAGGCTTGCCAAATGGCATGAAAAGGTAAGACAATCCGGATTCAAAGCTTTTAGCACCATCTCAAGATCTATACAGCACCACTACCAAACCATCTTAAATTACTTTGATAACAGATCGACAAACGCTTCTGCAGAATCTTTTAATGCTAAAATAAAAGCCTTCAGAAGTCAATTTAGAGGAGTAAGAAATATTGAATTTTTCCTGTTCAGGTTAACCGAACTTTATGCTTAAAAACAGATGAGCTCCACAACATTTGGCATTGATCCAGAATAAATGAGAATTGAATGATGAGTTAATCACAGGAGTTAAGCAAGAGTAAAACGAGCAGCTTTGCTCTGCAGTACAACTAGAAAAAATGATTGGATATGTAACCTTTACTATTTACAGGCCCCTACGCTGTGCTAAAAAAGTTGTTTATAAACAAGAAAAGCCTGTAAGTTTACACTTACAGGCTTTCTTTAAGATTTGGCACCGACCTACTCTCCCACGTGTTACCGCAGTACCATCGGCTCTGGTGGGCTTAACTTCTCTGTTCGGAATGGGAAGAGGTGG
>NZ_JAZQPU010000229.1:0-4190 GCF_045628745.1 Pedobacter sp. | reverse complement strand
GATTGATGCCACAGAAAACGGGCTACAACTGATGGATGCTTATATCCAAATCCATGAGCCAAATTATAAAGCCCTTTCGTTAAGGGCTGGTTTATTTAACCGTCCCTTTGGACACTCCCTTGCCTTTTCTTCTGGCTACCGCGATGTTCCGGAACGTGCACGTGTCTTCCAAACAGTACTATCCCGCGAAAGAGACATCGGTGCCATGTTAGCCTTCACGCCAGAAAATGCTTTTAAATTTATAACGGCTGAAGTTGCCGTCGTTAATGGCAGTGGCTTTTCTGCCAGAGACTATGACTCTAAAAAAGACATTATTGGTAACCTGAGTTTCAAATTCGACAGCCTGGCCAATAAAAAGCTGAACCTTGGTTTTGGCGGCTCAGTATACACGGGCTCTGTACGCAATGATACAGAAAGTTATTATACCGATAATGGCAATGGCTTCACTAAAAACACCAGTCCGAATTTTGAAGGTTACCACGCGAAGCGACAATATTTTGGTGCCAACCTACAACTGGATTATGACAATGCTTTTGGCAGAACGATTTTTAAAGCAGAATACGTTGGCGGAACACAACCTGGGGTAGCAGCATCAGCTGACATCAGTGGCCCAGATGCCAGTCAAAGTTTTGCTGAACAGCCCGCTACAGATTTATACCTTCGCTCCTTTTCAGGTTATTATTTATGGTTAACACAGCGGATATTCAAATCTAAGTTTTCTGCCCTTTTGAGTTATGATGTTTACGACCCCAATACCAATATTGAGGAGGATGAAATTGGGAACAACAATAATACCACGGCTGGCGACATTAAGTTCTCTACGCTGGGTTACGGTATTAATTATGTGCCCCATCCAAGAATAAAGTTTACCCTGTTCAATGAACATGTGTTTAACGATGACACAAGCCTGCCCGATTATCCAGCAGATCTTAAAGATAATGTCTTTACGGCACGGCTACAATATCGATGGTAATTTATTACTTTTATAAAAATTGACAAGCTTAATGGAGCAAAAATTAGCGTTACTTCAGGAAAAAATAAAACAAGCTCATGCCGGCGGCGGGGAAACCCGTATTGCTAGTCAGCATAAAAAAGGCAAATTAACGGCTCGCGAAAGGCTTCATTTTTTATTAGATGAAGGCTCTTTTGAGGAAATCGGCATGTTTGTAACACACAGAAGTACTGATTTTGGAATGGAAAAAGAACGCTACCCAGGTGATGGGGTAGTTACAGGATATGGAAACATCAATGGCCGCCTGGTGTATGTCTTTTCTCAGGATTTCACCATCTTCGGTGGTTCTCTTTCTGAAACCCATGCAGAAAAGATATGTAAAATTATGGACATGGCCATGAAAAATGGTGCACCTGTGATAGGTTTAAACGACAGTGGTGGCGCAAGAATTCAGGAGGGCGTGGTTTCCTTAGGTGGTTATGCCGATATTTTTTATAAAAATGTACAGGCATCGGGTGTTATACCTCAACTTTCTGCTATTATGGGTCCTTGTGCTGGTGGTGCGGTTTACTCCCCTGCCATCACCGACTTTATTTTAATGGTGGAAAACACTTCCTATATGTTTGTGACTGGCCCTAATGTGGTTAAAACGGTAACACATGAGGTGGTCACTTCTGAAGAATTAGGTGGTGCTACTACACATGCCACTAAATCTGGGGTTACTCATTTTGCCTGCCCTAATGAAATTGATGCCATTAACCATATTAAATTATTACTCAGTTACATGCCACAGAACTGTGAAGAGCAGCCTGCATTGTTACCTTATACAATAGGTGATGAAAGCAGACCTGCCTTGAACAGCATCTTGCCTCAAAATGCCAACCAGCCTTATGACATCAGGGCGGTGATTACTGAAGTGGCAGACAGCAATAGCTTTTTAGAAGTGCATAAAGATTATGCTGAAAATATGGTTGTTGGTTTTGCCCGTCTGGCGGGTAGAAGCATAGGTATTGTGGCCAACCAGCCGGCTTACCTTGCCGGGGTTTTAGATATCAATGCTTCTGTAAAAGCAGCCCGTTTTGTGCGCTTTTGTGATTGTTTCAATATCCCCCTGTTGGTATTTGAAGATGTTCCAGGCTTCTTGCCCGGCACCGACCAGGAATGGAATGGCATCATTGCCAATGGTGCTAAATTATTATATGCTTTCAGTGAGGCTACAGTGCCCCGAATTACAGTCATTACCCGTAAAGCTTATGGTGGCGCCTATGATGTGATGAACTCTAAACATATTGGTGCTGATTTAAACTTTGCCTGGCCAAGTGCTGAAATCGCTGTGATGGGTGCTAAAGGTGCTGCTGAGATTATTTTTAAAAGAGAAATTAAAACTGCCGAAAACCCTGAAGAGAAATGGCTGGAGAAAGAGAAACTTTATTCTGAGATTTTCGCCAACCCTTACCGTGCTGCAGAACGTGGCTTTGTGGATGAGGTGTTAGCCCCAGATCAAACCAGGGTAAAATTAATCAAGGCCTTTAAGATGCTTGAAAATAAAGCTGTTAAAAATCCACGTAAAAAACACGGAAACATCCCTTTATAAATGAAATTAAGTCGTGGCGACGTGCTACTGATGTCCTTCTGTACAGGACTCATCGTAGCCAATATATACTATTGTCAACCGTTAATTATTCTTATCGCTAAGGATTTCAACCTATCTGAAAGTTATGCTGGCAGGATGACTTACCTTACGCAGGCCGGTTATGCTTTAGGTTTATTCTTGTTGGTTCCTTTGGGTGACATGTTTGAACGTAAAAAGCAAATTTTATTGACCACCAGCCTCTCTGTTCTATCGCTGCTGCTGGCTGCCTTTGCGCCTAATTTTTTAGTGTTGGAAATTGCCAGTGTGCTTATTGGAGCCAGCTCTATTGTGCCCCAGCTTATTTTACCCATGGCGGCGAATTTAAGTTCTGCAGAAAACCGTGGTCATACCGTGGGTGTCATCATGAGTGGTTTATTGATTGGTATTTTAGGCTCCAGGGCTTTAAGTGGCATGGTTGGCTATTATTGGGGCTGGAGAACGATGTTTTTGATTGCTGCAGGTATTTGCTTCCTCTTGCTGTTTTTGATGTTTAAACGCTTCCCACAAAGCCGGCCTTCCTTTACAGGTACTTATAAAAAACTGATGAGCTCCATGTTCGGTTATATTAAAACTGAACCTGTATTAAGGGAAACTTCGCTGATTAATTTCCTGGCTTTTGCTGTACTAAGTTCATTTTGGACTACCATGGTGCTTTTCCTCGCTAATCCGCCTTTTAACTTCCAGTCCTTACAAATCGGCTTATTCGGCATAGCCGGTGCCGCAGGAGCGCTGGCAGCACCATTGGTGGGCAGGTTAAGTGACAATAAGGATCCCCGCAAAAATATCCTCTATGGTTTAGTGCTGCAAATAATCAGTATGGCAGCCTTTTTCTTCACTGGCAGTCATCTATTCCTATTCGTCATCGGCATCGTGTTAATAGATATTGGTCAGCAGGCCATTCATGTTACTAACCAAACGCGTATTTATGCCTTGATTCCTGAGGCTCGTAACCGCTTAAATACCATATTCATGTCGGTAAGTTTTGTGGGTGCCGCATCGGGGTCTGCCATAGGTTTATGGTTATGGGACATGGGAAAATGGCCTTTGTATTGTTTAGGTGCTGCTGTCGTAATATTGGTGAACATCTGTATCTATAGATTTTACGGTAAAAAATTCAACATCTAAATGGTAAGTATTCAAATTGAGCAAATTCATCCGGCACTAACCTGGCGAATCAGACAGGAAGCCATGTATCCTGATCTGCCCTTGAGCACTGTAAAATTAGATAATGATTTAGAGGGGATTCATTTCGGCCTATATGCCGACGATCAGCTGACTACTGTGATCTCTATTTTTGAAGAAGGCGATGTCTGTCAGTTCAGAAAATTTGCCACCCTCCCCGAAGCACAGAGAAAAGGATACGGAAAACTTTTACTGCAACACATCATCAGTTATGTCAAAGAACATGGCGCTCACCAACTTTGGTGCAACGCTCGTGTCAATGTTGCCCCATTTTATGCGCAATTTGGCTTCAGGGAAACAAATGAGCGCTATTTTAAAAATGGGTATGACTTTGTCATTATGGACTTAGAACTTTAATGTTTATATATTTGCTTAAATAAGAATTTTAACATGACTAAAAAGAAAGACGATAAACAAGCACAC
>NZ_JAZQPU010000228.1:0-8822 GCF_045628745.1 Pedobacter sp. | reverse complement strand
AAATGGCATGTTTAATGTATATTTAGGTATATGAAAATATTATTAACGGGTTCCACAGGTTACATAGCCCAAAGGCTGCTTCCCATACTGCTGACCAATCATCATCAGGTGGTTTGCTGTGTGAGGGATAAAACCCGTTTTGATAAAGAAAAATTTGCTGGCTTTGATATAGAGGTAGTAGAGGTTGACTTTATGAAAAAGGAAAGCCTTGATCAAATACCGAAAGATATTGATGTAGCCTATTACCTCATGCATTCCATGGCCTCTGCCAAAGGCGATTTTTCTGAAGCCGAGCTGTTAACCGCAAGTAATTTCAAAAGCGTTATAGAACAAACAAGTGCACAACAAGTGATCTTCCTCAGTGGTATCGTTAATAGTGATGCGTTATCTAAACACCTGCAATCGCGGTTAAATGTAGAAGGAGCCTTAAAATCAAATCGATATGCACTAACTACTTTACGTGCCGGCATTATTGTAGGCTCCGGAAGTGCCAGCTTTGAAATTATCCGTGACCTGGTAGAGAAATTACCAGTCATGATAGCACCGCGGTGGTTAATTACCAAATGTCAGCCCATAGGTATCCGTGATGTGATTAGTTTTTTAGAAGGGGTGTTGATGAAAGACTATGCCCTTAACCAGGCTTTTGATATTGGTGGGCCCGAAGTAATCACTTATAAAGAAATGCTTTTGCGGTTTGCTAAAGTGAGAGGACTTAAGCGATGGATCTTTACTGTTCCTGTCATGACACCAAAACTTTCCTCTTACTGGCTTTATTTTGTCACTTCTACTTCTTATCCATTAGCCAGTAGTTTGGTTGATAGCATGAAGGTAGATGTGGTGGCCCAACCTAACGACCTGCAAGAAAAGCTGGCCATTCAGCCTATGACTTATGAGCAGGCTATAGAACTGGCCTTTGGCAAAACAGCCCAAAATCAGGTGATCTCCAGCTGGCGCGATGCCATGAATAGAGACGCCTATCCGGATAGGTTCAATAAACTAATTGAAGTACCTCAGGAAGGGTGCTTTAAAGATGTGCAAGCGATGAGCGTAGATGACCCGGAAAGAGTTTTAAAAAACATTTGGTCTATTGGGGGCACCACAGGTTGGTATTATGCCGATTGGCTATGGTCTATCCGTGGTTTTCTTGATAAAGTATTTGGTGGGGTAGGGCTGCAAAGGGGAAGAACGAGCCTGGATAACCTTTCTACAGGTAGTGTTGTCGATTTTTGGAGGGTCATATTGGCTGATAAAACCAACAGGCGCTTACTTTTATATGCAGAAATGAAATTGCCCGGCGAAGCCTGGCTGGAATTCAAAATTGGGAAGGACAATGTGTTTACGCAAACGGCCACTTTTCGTCCCTTAGGCATCCCCGGCAGGTTATATTGGTACTCCGTTTTACCTTTCCATGCCTTTATTTTTAAAGGGATGTTGCAGAATATTGCGCAGCATCAACCCCTATAAATTATTTTCCAATATGATGTGGCTGAGTTGCTTTAATTTAATGCTGCTTGCAGCAAAAAGCCCTTCATTGCTGAAAGGCTTTCTTTTTTCTATTTCTTAAGGTATTCTTCAACTTTGTCCCTGCTGTTTCCAACAGCTTTAATCGCGTCTTTTACCTGTTCTCTGGAAACGCCCAACTTTTCCTGAAGGTAAGAAAGTTCATAATCTTCGTTTCCATCAACTTTGCTTCTATCTCTACCGTCTTGAATGTTTTTATTGTCAGCCATAATTTTTTATTTAAGGTTTTGCAGATAAAACAAGGAAAACCAGCAAAGTGTTTTAATTGCACGCCGCTTTCAACACAAACTATAGTGCTCCCCGTGATTTTAACTCGTGAAAGTTCTCCAGTTTTTGAAGCAGCCTGATTAAATCCATTTTTTCAGGATAGCTCAGTGGCTCCGTCACATTCATTGATGCCTTTTTGATGTTATCCATGCTTTCTTTTAACAGCAGCGCTCCTTTTTCGGTGATGTGAATCATCCTGTTTCTTTTATCACTATCTGTTGCAGATTGTTCAACTAAGCCACTGTTAATTAGTCTATTCACAATCTGTATGCCCGCAGATTTTTCATGAACATTCAATTTAATCAAAGCGGTTTTAGTCATGCTTCCAAAAGAAACCAGGCTAATTAAGTAAATAAAATCATCTGGAGTAGAGAAGGCCGTGTTTGCAATGGCCGTTTTGGCCTGCAATTTTGCATACCTATACAAATGTACCAACGAAGTGTTGATCACACTTTCTGCAGAGCGCCCTTTTGCTTTGCCTTCCCATTCAGGTTCTGCTATGGTTGCTTGCCCGTTTTTCCGTTGATAGTCATTAAGCCATTGTCCAAATAAATGTACGTCCTGACTATCATGTTCCGTTTCCTTTTCATAAATACTAACCAATGTTACCAGCTCTTTAACTAAATCATAATACATGGACATGAATTTTATACTACAAATGTACTAATTAGTATTTATTTGTACTAAATTCTGTCCTTTAAAAGCTGCGTATGGAATGTTTAGTATTATATAATACTAATTGGCATTATGTTTGGGGTTTGTTTGGTATATAAAAACACTAAATCATGAGAAATTTAAGTTTAAGCCTATTTAAAAAGTCTGCCATGATGATCACGCTGGTAGCCACCGTATTATTTAGTTCTTGTAAAAAAGATAAGGATGAAGTTGTACAAGATAAAAACATTGTAGATATTGTTGTGAGTAATAACAATTTCTCTTTACTTAAAGCGGCACTAACGCAAGCTGGCCTAACGGATGCCTTAGCTGCAAAAGGTAGCTTTACTGTATTTGCGCCTAACAATGAAGCTTTTGCTGCTGCGGGTTTTGATACCGAAGCAAAGATCAAAGCCGTGCCTGTAGCAACCTTAAAAAAGATTTTGCAATACCACGTTTTAGGTCAGCAGGTAACTTCTTCTGCCATTGCCTCGGCTAACAACACTGCTGCAAAAACCTTAGCAGATTTAGATGTGTTTATCACTAAAAATTCATCTGGTGTATTTGTCAACGGAGCAAAGGTTATTGAAGCCGATATCATGGCTAGCAATGGGGTAATCCATGTAATCAATACGGTATTGATGCCCCCTTCAGGAAATATTGTTGAAGTAGCACAGGCCAATCCTAATTTCAGCTTTTTAGTGGCTGCAGTGTTAAGAGCTAGTCAGGGTAGCACCAATGTTGCGCAAGTATTAACAGGAGAAGGTCCATTAACTGTTTTTGCACCCACCAATCAAGCCTTTATCAGTGCCGGTTTTGCCAATGAAGCAGCTATTCGTGCTGCTGATCCAGCAACACTGACCAGCATTTTAACCTATCATGTATTGGCATCACGTGTATTTTCAAGTGATTTAACCGAAGGTGCTAAACCGGCTACGGTCAATGGGGCTGCAGTAACTATTTCTTTAAATGGAGGAGCTAAAGTAAAAGGAAACAAAAACACGACTGCCGCAACTATTTCGGCTGCTAATATGGTTACTACTAATGGTGTAATCCATGTTATAGATCAGGTTTTATTGCCTTAATTTTTGGTGTGTTTTAGGTTGGTGTAAGTGTTAGGCGCGAGTCTAACACTTATTTTTTTGTGGGAAGATTTATTACCCACGGTTAAAGGACTGTTAATAGACACCTTGTGATGACTGCGCATCCAATCCACCCTGAGTCCACACTCAGTCCACCCTTTGTTTGGCAAAACGTGGACTCACCGTGGACTGAATGTGGACTCACCGTGGACTCACTACAAGTTGCCTACAAGCCGAAGCCTTAGAAATATATAAATTTTTCAAAGGAAATGTAAAGATTGTATAAGAGGGTTAAATTGGCTTATATACCTTTAATGACTATAAATTTTGTGGTTTTAATCATTTTAACCTTTTAAATTAGTTACAATTAACTGATGTAAATGGTAGAAAGCAAAAGGAAAATGAAGTAAAGTGATGGTGTTAATCCTTTATAAGCAATTACGTATATCGAGCGATGAAAAAACAGATTACTGCTTTGCTCAAACTGCGTTTTTTTTACTTCTAAACGGCCTGTATTCAGAAAAAAAATAAGATAATAAATTATTAGTTATATATTTGCAGCTTTTATAGGATTATTCTCTGTGTCTTTGCTTTTGCAGGTATTTACATAGGTTATTTTTCTTCAGATTTTACTGAGATAAGCCTTTGCTAAAACAGCATCATGGCTTTTTAAACTTTAAAGACAACCCAAATGCTAAATTTTGTTCTCTTTGGCCCTCCGGGTGCAGGTAAAGGCACCCAATCTCAAAAATTGATTGAAAAATATCAATTGATACACATCTCTACCGGCGATCTTTTCCGAGCGCATATTAAAAACCAAAGCCCGCTGGGCCAAAAGGTGAGTCAACTCATTGCTGATGGACAACTTGTTCCTGATGAAATTACCATTGCAATGCTGGAAGAAGAAGTGGATAAAAATCCTGATGCTAAAGGAATCATTTTTGATGGTTTTCCGCGTACCGTGCCTCAGGCACAAGCTTTAGATGAATTTCTGGAGAGCAAAGGTACTGCCATTTCTGGTGTAATTGCACTTGATGTTGACCAGCAGGAATTGAAAACAAGGATCGCTCAACGTCAGTTAGAAACGGGCAGGGTAGACGATCAGGCAGATAAACTGCAAAAACGCATTGAAGAATATTTCAACAAAACTGTACAGGTTTTACCTTATTATGAGGCGCAAAACAAGTTAGTGAAAGTAAATGGTATCGGCAAAATTGAAGATATCTTTGCAGACCTAAGTGCCGTTGTTGATCAATACTAAATAAAACTTTTTAAAGTAGCGGGAGGAGTGTAAACTTCTTCCCGCTATTTTTATTTTAAAATTAAAATATAGCTTATGTCGCAAGGTTCAAATTTTGTAGATTACGTTAAAATTTGTTGCCGTTCCGGTAAAGGTGGAGCAGGTTCTTCCCATTTACACCGCGATAAATTAACCGCTATGGGTGGTCCCGATGGTGGTGATGGTGGTCGTGGTGGTCATATCATCCTCAGAGGCAATACCCAGTTCTGGACTTTATTGCACCTGAAATACCGTAAACATATTATGGCTAAGGATGGTGAACCAGGTTCTAGTGGTACTTCTTCTGGTAAATTCGGTAAAGATGAAATTCTTGATGTGCCCTTGGGTACCATCGCTAAAGATTCTGAAACCGGTGAGGTTTTGTTTGAAATTACAGAAGAGGGCGAAACTAAAATTCTAACTCCAGGGGGTAGAGGTGGCTTGGGTAACTGGCATTTTAAAACGCCAACCTTACAAACCCCGCGTTTTGCGCAACCTGGTGAACCTGGTACGGAAAGATGGGTAGTGCTTGAATTAAAAGTGCTGGCCGATGTAGGTTTAGTGGGTTTCCCTAATGCGGGTAAATCAACTTTACTTTCTGTTGTTTCTGCTGCAAAGCCAGAAATTGCCGACTATCCTTTTACAACCATTGTTCCTAATTTGGGTATTGTTGATTACCGTGGTGGTAAATCTTTTGTAATGGCAGATATTCCTGGTATTATTGAAGGTGCTTCTCAAGGTAAAGGATTAGGCTATCGTTTCTTACGTCATATAGAACGAAATTCGGTGCTTTTATTTATGGTACCTGCAGATACACAGCGCTCTATCAAAGAAGAGTATGAAATTCTAAAGAGAGAATTGCAGGTATACAATCCTGAACTGATGCAAAAACCACATTTATTAGCGGTAACTAAATCAGATATGTTGGATGAGGAGTTAATGGAGGAAATGAAAAATGACCTTCCTACTCATATTCCAACCATTTTTATTTCTGCTGTAGCACAGAAAAATATAATGGAATTAAAAGATATGCTTTGGCAGGCCATTGGTGCTTAACACCTATTGGTTTAAATTAAATCTAAAGCTTTTAAAATAACGGCACACACCTGGTGGATTTCTTCTTCTTTAATAATTAAAGGAGGAGCAATCCGCATAGCCGTTTCACAGTGTAAAAACCAGTCGATTATTACACCACGTTCTTTACACAGTTGACTCACCTTCTCCACTTGTGTAAAACTGTCTAGCTGTATACTCAACATCAATCCCTTTCCCCTTACTTCTTTAATTAAAGGATGTACGAGTAAACTGCGAAAAATTTCTCCTTTTCGGTTCACTTCTTTCACCAGTTCTTCCTCCAGAATCACTTCTAAACTGGCTAAACCTGCGCTGCAAGAAACCGGGTGACCACCAAATGTGGTAATATGTCCTAAAATAGGGTTGTCTTTTAAAACCCCCATCACTTTTTTGTTAGCGATAAATGCACCTAAAGGCATTCCACCACCAAGTGCTTTGGCTAGTAAGAGAATATCCGGAACGATCTGATAGTCCTCAAAGGCAAATAAAGTACCCGTACGACCAAAGGCAACCTGTATTTCATCAAAAATCAATAAAGCTCCCACTTCTGTGCAACGTGCTCTTAATTTTTGCATATAATTTAGGCTCGCTACCCTAATTCCTGCTTCTCCCTGCAAAGTTTCCATAATTACACAGGCAGTTTCTTCTGTGATCAGGTGCAAATCTTCTGCTTCATTGAAGTTGATGAATTGCACATGTGGCAACAAAGGACCAAAGCCTTGTTTAAATTGATCGCTTCCCATCACACTCAATGCCCCATGGGTACTGCCATGGTAAGAATTGTAACAGGAGATAATGCCAGTTCTGCCGGTATATTTTTTAGCCAGCTTTAAAGCGCCTTCTGTGGCCTCGGCACCTGAATTAACAAAGTAAACATTGTTAAGGCTATCAGGTAGCACTTCCACCAGTTTTTGGGCAAAGCGCACCATTGGTGTTTGTACAAACTCACCGTAAACGGTTAAATGCAGGTATTTTTCTAATTGTGCCTGGATGGCGGCTATCACTTTTGGATGCCGGTGACCAATATTGCTCACCGCAAAACCTGACACTAGGTCTGCATAGCGTTTACCTTCCATATCATAAAGGTAAATGCCCTCTGCACGATCCACTTCTAGTAGGTTCGGAGATGTAGAGGTTTGTGCGTTATTTTGTAAAAACAGTTGTTTATTGCTAATCATTATTTTTTTTTTTCTTCCATCCCTCCGTTAATTGAGATGGCGATCTTCTATTTGGCTGCTCTCTTTAAGGCTATAGTGCCTAGAATTCCTGCCGTTACTGATGCTAAGAGAATGCCATATTTAGCCTGGTTGATCATTGCCGGATCTGTAAAGGCCAGGTTGCTGATAAAAAGCGACATGGTAAAACCTACACCAGCAAGAATAGCTACACCTGCAATGTGACTCCAGTTGGATTGTGCCGGTAATTTGGCTATCTTAAATTTAATCATGAGCCAGGTAAAAAGCATTATGCCAATAAATTTCCCAGCTATCAAACCAATAATCACACCCATACTTACCGGATTGAGGATGGCGGTAAAGAAATCTGATCCAATGATCATTCCTGCATTGGCTAAGGCAAAAAGGGGCATCACGACAAAGGCTACCCATGGATGTAAGGCATGTTCTATTTTTTGCAAAGGCGTTTCAGCAGCTAAACTTAGTTTTTTTACTTTTTCTATGGTATGATGCTGTTCTGCCGTAATCAGGGTACTGTTCCTTGGAATTTCTTTCTCAAACTCTTCGCTTAACTTTTTTAAATTAGCAGCATAAACCAATTCATTAATTTTGGTGGCTGCAGGAATAGTAAAGGCGGTTAATACGCCAGCTATTGTGGCGTGAACTCCAGAAAGCAGAAAGCCCATCCATACCACCAAGCCTAAAATTAAGTAAAATATGGAACTGCGAATGCCTGCAAAATTTCCCATTAACATGAATGCCAAAAATAAACCGGCTACTGCCAGTGGAATAAAATTCAGTTCTGCTGTATAAAAAAAGGCAATGACCAATACGGCGCCTAGATCATCAGCTACGGCAAGTGCAGATAAAAATACTTTCACCGATCCGGGAATATGTTTGCCGGCGATAGACAATAAGGCGAGTGCAAAGGCAATGTCTGTCGCCATAGGTATTCCCCAACCATGTGCCGCATCAGAATCTTTATTTAATAGGAAATAAAATAAGGCCGGAAAAATCATTCCTCCTAAAGCGGCAACCATTGGTAAGGAGGCTTTGTTAACCGAGGAAAGTTCTCCATCCATGAATTCTCTTTTCAGCTCCAGACCGATGACAAAGAAAAACACAGCCATCAATCCGTCATTAATCCAGAGGTGTAAGGGTTGATCAAAAATGTAACGGTCAAACCCTACTGATAAATGTAATTCCCAAAGGTGATGGTAGCTGTCTGCAAATGCAGAGTTGGCCCAAAAGATGGCAACAATGACACTGATGAGTAAAACAATTCCGCTGGTGTATTCTAATTGGATGAATTTGCTTACTGGTGCTATTATTTTATCAATGGGTGATTGTTGCATATAGTATCTATTAAGGTTGTGAGCAAAAATAAGCTTTTAAACTCAGAAAGAAATTTGTTCAACAAAACAATTGAAAGCAGATGTTTGTTTATTTTGTATACACCTGTATATATATTATGTTATGGCAACATTCTCAGAATTGATAAAATCAAATAAACCTGTGCTGGTAGATTTCTCAGCTACATGGTGTGGCCCTTGCAAAACAATGGTGCCCATTTTAGATCAGTTAAAAGGGATGGTAGGCGAAAATGCTACCATATTAAAGGTTGATGTAGATAAAAACCCCACTGTTTCCAGGGCTTATCAAATTCAGGGAGTACCTACTTTAATCTTATTTAAGGATGGCGAGATTAAATGGCGACAGTCGGGCGTTATACAGGCCAACCAGTTGAAATCAATTATTGACGGCTATCTC
>NZ_JAZQPU010000227.1:0-3650 GCF_045628745.1 Pedobacter sp. | reverse complement strand
GTATTTTTTTAAATATTCCAGGATTTCCTTGGGGTGTATAGTGTCCAAACCGGTCGCAATAATTTGCAGTGGATCTGTAACGGCAACCCCGATACGCTTGGTACCATAATCGAATGCGATAATACGTGCCATTTTACAAATATGCAAAACCATATTAAAAAATTAGTATTTTGCACCAAATGCAGTTTAAAGAGATCATAGGACAAGAAGCTATAAAACAACAATTGATACAAACAGTTGTTGAAAATAGAGTGAGCCATGCTCAGCTATTTCTTTCTACTTCGGGCAGTGGTGCATTACCATTGGCCATTGCCTATGCGCAATACATCAACTGCCTTGAAAAAACGGATACTGACAGCTGCGGTACTTGTGCTTCCTGCAGGAAATATAGTCGTTATATCCACCCAGACCTGCATTTCTCCTATCCTTTTTTCGCTTCTAAGGATGTGAAGTTAGCCACAGATGTATTAGGACAGTGGCGAAAAATGCTGCTCAAAGATCCCTATTTTGACCTTGACATCTGGCGCTCACAACTACTGGCAGAAAATAAACAGGCCAATATCAATATAGCCGAATGTCATGATATCATCAAAAAACTAAGTTATAAAGCTTTTGAAGGCGAAACTAAAGTTTTGATCTTATGGCTGCCAGAATTTTTGGATAAAGAAGGCAATGCTTTATTGAAAATTATTGAAGAACCGCCAATGAACACCCTCTTTTTGTTAGTGGCCAATAATCAGGAACAGATCCTGTCTACTTTGTTATCAAGGACGCAAATTGTCAAAATACCCAAACTGCCCCATGCGACCATAGAAAATTACCTGATGGAAAACCATGGTCTATCAGCACAGCAGGCTCAGGAATATAGTTTTCTGGCAGATGGCAATTTAATTGATGCCAAACTTTTGGTGGAGAATACCCAAAATGACCATGCAGAGAAATTTGCCGGGTGGCTAAGAATGGGCTATAGCAACAAAGGTTTAGATCTTCTGGCTTTTGTAGACCAGGCGGCAAGCTGGGGAAGAGAAAATCAAAAAAACTTTTTAAAGTACGGCATCAGTTTCCTCAGGGAGTGCAGCATCATTTTAAGTGGTGCCGAAGAACTGGTGAAATTACCACCAAGAGCATTGGAAACGGCGAAAAAGTTGTCGGCCAATGTGCTTGATATCAATATGGCTGCGGCCATTATTGCGGAGCTGGAAGCTGCTCATTATCACATCGAACGGAATGCGAATCCTAAAATTCTGTTTTTAGATGTATCTTTACAATTGGTTAAAATAATCAAATTTAAAACGCTCCCGAAAGGGACTCAATATATATATAATTAATTATGGGATGTGGAAGTTGTTCAACAGGTGGTGGTTGCGCCCCTGCAGGCTGCAAAAGTAATGGCAATTGCCTTACTGGTGGTTGCCAGAAATTAGAAGTTTACGATTGGCTGTCGAATTTAGACATGCCTTCCAATTATATACCTTTTCAAGTAGTCGAAGTTAAATTTAAAGGCGCCAGAAAGGAGTTTTTCCTCAATAATGATAACATTTACCTGGAGATAGGTGAGCTTGTTGCCGTTGAAGGACCAACAGGAGGTTATGATATTGGCCACGTTTCTTTAACAGGAGAATTGGTGAGGACGCAAATGAAGCGCCGCAAAACTACCCTTGACCAGGTAACGCGTAAAATTTACCGTAAAGCATCTGAAGCAGATGTGGAACGTTGGAAATTGGCCAAGGATATGGAATGGGAAACCATGCATAAAGCACGTAAGTTAGCCTTAGACCTGCGCTTGTCGATGAAAATCAGCGATGTAGATTACCAGGGTGATAAAACTAAAGCTACTTTTTACTACACTGCTGAAGGTCGTGTGGATTTCAGAGAACTGATTAAGAAAATGGCGGAAACGTTTAGGATCAGGATAGAAATGCGCCAGATTGGGATGCGCCAGGAAGCCGGAAGATTAGGTGGTATTGGTTCATGCGGTAGAGAATTATGCTGCTCTACCTGGTTAACGAACTTTAAAACTGTTTCTACTGCTGCGGCAAGATACCAGAACCTGTCTTTAAATACGTTGAAGCTTGCTGGTCAGTGTGGTAAATTAAAGTGCTGCTTAAATTATGAGCTGGATACTTACCTGGATGCTTTAAAAGATATTCCAGACCGTATTGAAAGCTTACAAACAGAAGTTGGTGTAGCACGTCACCAAAAAACGGATATTTTCAAGAAACTGATGTGGTTTAGTTATGCTAACCAGGAAGATTGGATTCCCTTGAAAGTGGATAGGGTGAAAGAAATTATGGCCATGAATAAACGTGGACAAAAACCGGTTAACCTTAAAGAAGAGGCTGTTGAAGTAGAATCGACGGCAGTGATTGAAAAAGTGCTTGATTATGAAAATGTGGTAGGACAAGATAGCCTGACCCGTTTGGATGATAAAAGAAACAAGGCTAACCGCAATCAGAAAACCCCTAACCAGCGGAATAATGCTACAACAGGCAGAACCGAAAGGCCAGCTCGCCCACAGCAAGCACGCAAAACTGGGGAGGCACCCAAGAAACCTGAGCAGGTTAAACCTACGGGAGAGGCTGTAAAACGCCCGCCGCACGTAAAAAGGGTTATTGAAGATAGCAAAAAGCTTGTAGAAGCACAACCAGGGCAACCTGTTGTGAGTAAAAATAAAAGCCGTAATAACCGTAGAAGAAATAACAGACCTACGGATCGTACAGGTGATAAACCTATGGACAAACCTTCGGATAAGCCAACTAATGAATAAGATAAAGTGCCTGGTGATCGTATTCCTGATGATCAGCATGGGTTTTCTCAGCGGATGCATCACCAACAATGTGGTTGATACCAATGTGTCGATGCCAAAACATCGCTGGAGTTATATCAATAAGGTAGCCACGGACATAGAGATAAAAGATCATACGAAACCGTATGATCTTTTCTTTAAATTAAGGCATACAGCAAAATACCGCTATAGTAACATCTATATCTTGTTTCATTTAAAGCAAGCAGGCAAAAAACAAGTTACACGCAAGTATGAATACAAGCTGGCACAGGCAGATGGAACATGGTTAGGTGCCGGCTCAGGAGATTTATATACCTATACCTTGCCCTTGTTGCGCAAATTCGACTTTCCTGCCAATGGCAAGTATACTTTGGTGATTGAACAATGTATGACCGATAACCCCCTGCATGCCATCAGTGACGCAGGTATATTGGTCGCTGAATCTACCTTATAATAAAGGCATCAATTGCTCTAAGGCCATTCCCCTTGATCCTTTGAGCAAGACCAGGCTGTTTTTAATGGCGTTTGCCATTAAATAAGCACTGGCTTCTGCCGGTGTATGAAAAAATTGAGCTACATATTGACCTTCATATTCTGCAAAGGACTTACCAATAAAAATAAGCTGCGTTAAACCAGCTGCAATAGCCTTTTTTACAATCAGCTCATGTTGCTCTGCCGCTTCTTTGCCTAGTTCAAACATATCGCCTAAAATAGCCACCTTGTGCACTGCTGTTAAGGAAGAAATATTGTTTAATGCCGCAGACATGCTGCTGGGGTTGGCATTATAAAAGTCGCAAATCAGGGTATTCTCCGCGGTTTTTTGCAATTGTGAACGGTTGTTGTTAGGGAAATAATGTTCTAGTCC
>NZ_JAZQPU010000226.1:0-7536 GCF_045628745.1 Pedobacter sp. | reverse complement strand
GTTAACTGCGAATGCAGGCCCTTTGAGTACTTTAATTTTATAGGACGGTCTTGTAATGGTCTGCTCAAACCTATAGGTAAACTCCTTCTCATTTTCCGTCAAAATGTATTCTTCATTACTGATTACTTTTAATGAAAGTTTTTGTTGATATGCCAAACGCGTTAATGTATCGAGCATTATTCTTACAGGTAAATCCTTCCCATAAAGCTCTTGTTTTCTTAACGGTTGTTTATAGAAGTAACTCACTTCCATAGACATGCCTGCTAACACTTTATAAATCAAATCCCGTGATCTTAAGACCTCCATCTCATTATCAGTTGATCGTGAATTTTTAAACATATTTAAATCACTGAAGGCTGTTCCTTTTAAAAGGCCATCTCCTTTTAAATCATCTTGTATCAATAAAGTACTCGTAATTCTATAGAGTGGAACGGTAATTTTAAGGTAGAGGTAAGCACCACCTACACCTAGCAACAATGCAATTAAAAAATAGTACCAATACTTTACATATTTCATTAATTGACCCTGGATATCTGAGTTATTAACCGGCAACTGGTTGTATATAGCCATAATAGATTTATTTAAATGTTATATTTTTAATAGTCCTGTTTTTATTGTAATACTGCGGTAGCTAAAACAGCAACAGCAGAGATAACAGCAATTATTAAAGGCATCGTTTGTGAACTATTGCTGAATTCTATAGATTTAGTTTTATCAGGTTCAATGTAAATGACATCGTTCTGTTTTAAATAAAAATATGGGGAATTCAAGACACTCTGATTGTTTAAATTTACACGAGCCATTGTCCGCTTACCATCGTTTTCACGAATAACCAATACATTTTCTCTCTTGCCATAGGGTGTCATATCACCTGCTAATCCTAATGCTTCCAGGAGATTAATTTTTTCATTTGGTACGATAAAGGAGGAAGGATGACTTACTTCCCCAATAACAGTAATCCTAAAGTTTAGAAATTTTACGTTTACTACAGAATTATTAACATAACGTTTAAGCGAAGTTTCAATCAAACTCTGGGCTTGGGTAATGGTTAAACCCTCAACTTTAATTTCCCCTAACACAGGGAATTTAATTTTACCCGCTTCATTTACACGGTATCCTTCCCTTTCATACATTCCATTAGCGCCAATAGCATTGGAGGTTGATGCAAACAACATATTAGACTCAGGACTAGTACTATTAACCGTAATGCTTAAAATGTCATTTTGCAAGATTTTAGGAACACCATCATTCAAAATTTTATTTGAAATCTCATTCTTAGACGAAAGGTCACTGAAATAGACCAAATTCCTTTTTGCGCAACCACTTAACAATATTATGCATAACGCATAAAACAAATAGTTCTTTTTCATAAATTAAATTCCATATTAAGATGAATAAATATATTATTAAATATCATTACCCAAATCTATGGACTTATACACTGGAAAAGAATTTATTTGAGCATTTGTGAACTATATCGTGAAGTAGTGGTAATTTTTATACATATATTGTAAATATTACACAACCAATTCGCTGATGCGGCTAATCTAGAATTGTTTAAGATAAATCTATTAACAGCAAATGGGGACTATTTTTACGGATTGTGGAAAGTAATTTCACTATCTATAATTTAAAAAATTTTGCAAAAACCCTTTATAATAAGTAAAAAGCTCCAATTATAGCGCGGATTATACTACATGTTTTATTTCTTTAATAAGTATATTTGTTAACTATTGTCCCACTCCGTGTAAATGAGAATATGATGTGTGTAAAGAAATGACACAATGAGCTTATAATATACTATATAAAGCAGTGAAAATTAAATAAAATGAAAGATAAACATCATACGCAAACAGTACACTTATCAAAGTGGAATGCTTTCGTTAATTCTAAGTGTCCTAGATGTAGAGTAGGAAAAGTTTTTGAAGGGCCAACTTATAGCTTTTCAGTTCAAAAAATGAATGAATTTTGTCCACACTGTAAACTAAAGTTTGAAAGAGAACCTGGATATTTTTATGTGGCAATGTTTGTAAGCTATGCCTTTAACGTTGCAGAACTAGTTTCGGCGGGTGTTGCTGCCTACATTTTTGGCTTGGAGTTAGATTATGAAAATTTGTGGTACTTTGTCGCTGTGCTCTTAGGCACCGTAGCTCTATTTTCACCATTCAACTATAGATACTCTAGAATGGTGTTATTATATTGGTTGTCTCCAGGACTTCACTATGAGCCTGAAAGAAGTAAAACTAATCCTTAACGTAATGAGAATCAATTTATAAACAATTCTTTGATTTTAAGAAATCATAATATAAGGGCTCATCTTCAAACATATCACTTCCTTCAAGCATATAGGCATGAAGAAGGTATGCCTGGGCGTTAACTTCTTCCTTAAGATGAAAATAACATTGGCCGAGACGAAGCAGTACAAAAGGATTGGGAAATTCAATACCATAAATAATATAGGCCCTTTGTAAATATTGAATTCCTTCTTCAAAATTGTTAAGGTAATAACACGCGTCACCTATTGAAGCACATAGCCAACCAGTGGCTTCCCATTTATCCTTTGGTTCAGGAATTACATTGAGTGCTTTAGTAAACCAACCTATAGCATGCTCAAAGTTTTCATTTTCTATCTCATCATTGCCATTTTGAGCATATGCATTAATAAGCTTTTGTTGTTGTTCAGATAATTCCTCTTGTTCAACTTCCTTTGTGGCCTTAACTATATTATTCATCTTAGTAACAAGTGTTTAATTTACGGCTTGATCCTAAAACCGGGCCTGTTATTAAATAATTCATTTACAACCTATTGATGAATTTAATAATTAAATTCTACATATCAAAACAAATTAAATATAGAAAAACAAATTATTCTCCAGCCTCCCTCTCAATCTGTTTAATGATGTTTCCCACTTCATTTTCTGTTGAATGCAGTTTTTGCTGACAAAACGTTATCAAATCTGATGCTCGTTTTACTTTTTGCGCCAAAATATCCACAGAAATAGATTCCATCTCTATTTCATAAGCTATTTCAGCCAGTTCCTTATAAGCTTCTTCGTAAGTAAAGTTAGTTTCCATTATTTCTGACTTTTGATGTAACAATTGTTTCAATTTCTTCGTTCGCAAGCTGTATCGTTAATTGATCGCCCGGCTTTACAGGTAATGCATTCGTAATAATTTCACCTTTGAATTTTAAAATAGCAAAGCCTTTTTTCAAAATATTCTCAGGACTCATCATTCTCACTATTGATTGAAAATGTTCAAGCTGCATCCTTTCATGCATGATAAGAATTTTATTAAATATTTTAATTTTACCGAATAAGCCATCAATATCCTTATGTTGATTACTCAATAACATTTTAGGCCGGTTGATAAATATTCCCGAGAGGGATTGGAGCTTACGCTGATGCCTTTGTAGTAAACTCAGTACATCCTTCATAAAATGACTTTTAAAGTCATTTAGGCTCTTAGTGTGCCATACCAAAATTTGCTGGGTTCTAATAATGATCTTTTTTTGCATAACCAGCAAGCTTTCTTCAAATTTTCTATTGTGCGCTATAATTAATTCAGCAGCTCGTGTTGGTGTCTTTGTGGCAGAGTTTGCCATCAAATCCACAAGGGTTTCATTTTTTTGATGGCCAATACCTGTAATAATAGGGATAGGAAACCTTGCTACGGCCCGGGTCAGTTCATAATTATCAAACAACAAAAAATCAGATTGGGCCCCTCCGCCCCTGATGATGATCACCGCATCGTAATCAATTTTGCTATTAAATACTTCAATTAATTTGTTAACTAAAGCCAGTGCATTTTGCTCACCTTGAACCTTAGTTAAATAGAGGTCCATATTAAATTTATAATTGAAGGAATTATGAATTAAGGTATGTTCGAAATCTTGAAATCCTGCGGATGTTACCGAAGAAATAACAGCAATATTTTGAATTACTTTTCTAAGATTAAGCTTACTATTCTTTGTGATGTAGACATCACCAATTTTTTGAATATATGTAGGATTTTCCCTTAACAACCGCTCAAGGGTAACCATTCGCTGTTGCTCGAATTTACCAAGTGTAAAATTGGTATCTATATCCACCATCTGCAACTGTAACCCATAAGCCTCATGGTAATGTACAGCAACCTGCATGAGAACGTTAATATCGTTCGTAAATTTTTGACCCGTTGATTTTTCAAAATTAGCAATATGACTAGCTGCAGTTCCCCAAGCTCTTGCAGCAATTTTAGCCATAATTCTTGAAGAAAATTTATCCTTTTCAACAAGCTCAAAATAGTGTTGGTTGGTTTCTGCTTTAAAAGTATGGCTGTTGATATCAGCAATAACCCAGAAAGTGGCATTACTAAATACACCATCCAAGGCTTGTTTAATTTGCCTGGAAAGAGCAGATAATTTGATGATCGTAGGAGGAACCAATACCGTAATTAAATTTTTATTATAAATTTAGTCATTTCAAAGAATAGCCGACTCATATTTATCCAATAAAACTTTAATGGTTTTACGTCCTTTCAGCACGTTGAAAATTAAAATCCCTATAATAGCACTTGATATACCCGCTAGAACATCAAGCATATAATGATGACTTGTATAGATCGCGGTGAACCAAATTCCTAACATCACTATTGCGAAGAATATATTGATAAGGCCTAATTTATTTTTCAAACCGTAGTATAGAACTATAACCGGATAAGAAGAATGCAGGGAAGGCATAGCTGCAAAAACATTAGATCCCTTGCTATATATAGTTTCAAAAACAGGCATCTGAAAAAAAACATCAAACCTACTTAGCCCGCCGGTATTACCCGGTGTATGGGCTATAAAATCAAATCCATGCTGTTGAACATACCAAGGTGGTGCTGCCGGGTAGATATAATAAACGACAAAGCCTAAACAGTTAACCAATAAAAAAGTAAAAGAAAAGTAAAGGAACTGCCTGCGGTTTACAAAAAACAAATATGCAGCAAATGCCAATGGAACAGGAATCCATAAAAGATAGAAAAAGCCAGAGCATACATCTGTTATCGTATTACTATTGGCCAGCCAGTATTCATTAGGAGTTAAGTATTTGCCATTTACTAATATGCCAAACAAACTTTTTTCTAAGTTATAAAGCTGTTCCACACTTACCGAATGGTAAAGGTAGTTTGGAAAAGCCTTCATGTAATCAAACAATATCCAGTAGACAATAAATATGGAAAAGCCGAGGATAAACTTCCTGGAGTACCAGGATGCATAGAAACAAACATTAAAGATAGCCATCAAAACAAGCTGGTCGGATTTGAAACCAACCAGAAAGTTTGAAAATACAAGGTAAAAAAGCGATATAAACGTTGTTGTTAAAACAGCTCTCCTGCTGAACAATGACATTTTAATGAGTAGATCTTCAGGCATTATTCTTCTTTGAAAAGTTAGAACCAAGAATTTTATCCCAAAAATCAGAACTTACACCAAAGCCCTTAGTAGCATCAGCGTAATGATGTAACATATGGTGTTGTTTCAGCCTTTTCCAAAGCCCACTTTTAAAATTCGCATGATGAAGCGCGTAATGTATCATATCGTAAATCAGGTAACCTGTAATAAAACCTATAAAAAAGGCGTCGTGTAAACCAGTAGGCAAAAGGTACTTAAAAAGAATATAAAAGCCAAGGGCTAAAGGAATACTTGCCGTTGGTGGCATTACTAATCGTTTGGCATCATTTGGATAGTCATGATGTACACCATGAAATATAAAATGTATTCTTTTCAGCCATTCTGATTTGGGATGAAAGTGAAATATATGCTTGTGTAAAATATACTCCACAAATGACCACACAAAAAGACCTGAAATTATATAACCTACAAAACTCAAGGCACTCATCTCCATAATAAATAACGTTTGCCAAGCTAAATACAGGATTACAGGAGTATAGACAATCAAAGGTACATAGTAGTTGACCTTTGATAAACTTTCTAAAAAACTACTTTTGAACATCCTGATGGAATCAGATGAGTTCGAAACAAAATTCTTTTTCATAACCTTATATTTTAATCCTTTCAATTAAAGAGGCATTGTTTTTAGGATTTTTTCCTGTCAACTCTACATATTTAACATTTGGAACCCAAAATGTACCCCCCTCTATTCTTACAAAAATTCTATCTAATTGTATTTTTTTATTATTCGCCGTCACATACACATGGTATTTTTGGTCAGTTTCTGATTTCATTAAATACATCGGAAACTTCTTATAAGAAACAAAACTTAGTTTATATTTATCATTACCCAATTCCTGAGCTTCAATGCCATAAGCAAATTTTCGCTGTATATAATTCAGCTCTTTTTTTTCTCCCTTATCGCCATATCTCATCCAATATACTTTAATAGGCTCATCCTTTACTATGACCCCATTTTTATCTAAGTTCAGCTCACAGATGATCGTATTTGTATTGGGATCACGCTGAAGGTAAAATAATTGATTTTTAATACCCTTTGGTGTAGGAAACTTAACGGAAGATGGATTATTGGTATCCACTTGTGCAGAGGAGGTTGTTACCTCTCCAAAACCAACAATTGAAGCCAGAATAAACGCAGAAATAACGACCACTTTTTTTACCTGAAAAGCATTTTTCTGTTGTTCATCTTTTAAGTTCAACGCTTTTTTTGCATCATTTAAGCGGTTTATCGCTGTAATGTTAGTCATGAAAGCCATAATAGTAATGGGAATAGTAAAAATAGACATGGTTTCAAACACATGAAAAGAAATACCAGGAACATAAACTTTATAATCACCACCAACATAATGACCTGTAATGCCACAGGCAATAGCGACTACCCCTATAGTAATAACACGTTCAGGTCGCTGCATTAAGCCACCTTTACATTCAACACCTAGTCCCTCCGCCCTGGCCCTGGTATAACTCACCATCATTGAGCCCATTAATGCAATAAAAGCAAAAAGTGAACTTAAAAAATAATGATGTGAAACAAGGTAATAACAGATACCCAAAAACATAATCAATTCACTATATCTATCTAATACAGAGTCATAAAGTGCGCCAAAGGTAGAACTCATGTTCCCTATCCTAGCCACCTGACCATCCAACATATCAAACAAACCTGCAAATAGCACCAATGCGCCACCCCATCCCACAAAGGACAGGTCGCCTCGGTTGCTTTTTTCTGCTCCAAATATAAAAATAACTGCTACTCCTATATTAAGTAGCAAGCCAATAGTTGTAACCGCATTTGGTGTAAGACCAATACGGATGAGACTTTTCACAAAAGGGTTTATGATCACGTAAATCCCCTGTTGCAGACGATCTCTTAAAGTTATTGCAGCCATTATATTATTTATTGTATTTAAAAATCAAATTTCACTCTTGCACGAATTCCCCATTCAGATACTACAGGATGGTCCAGATAGTTGAATCTTTTAACAAGGTCAACCCTTAATAGTTTAAAAATATTACCAATTCCAACGCTTCCTTCCATGTAGGGTTCTTTATCCAAAGTATAGGTTGTTGAAACACCATCAAGTGATTGAGGGAAT
>NZ_JAZQPU010000225.1:0-1924 GCF_045628745.1 Pedobacter sp. | reverse complement strand
TACGGAGGTACGGACGATGCTGATAACTCTGGTACTTTAAAATATGTACGTATTGAGTATGCAGGTATCCCATTAGGTCCTGATAACGAAATTAACGGTTTAACTTTAGGCAGTGTAGGTTCTGGAACTACCATTGACTATATACAAGTTTACCGTTCTGGCGATGATGCCTTTGAATGGTTTGGTGGTACGGTTAATGCCAAACACTTACTTTCTGTAGGTACCTGGGATGATGATTTTGATACAGACTTTGGTTTCTCTGGTAAGGTCCAGTTCGCCCTGGCTCAACGTTTAGCTTCCGTAGCTGACGTCTCTGGTTCTAACGGTTTTGAGTCTGATAATATGGGTTCAGGTTTAGCAACAGAACCTTTAACGTCTGCGGTTTTCTCTAACGTTACTATTTTAGGTCCGGTAGACAAAGCAGGTGCGGGTAGCATCAATGCCAATTATCAACATGCGGCTCAAATTCGCCGTAATTCTTCTATTAGCATTTTAAACTCCGTATTTGCAGGTTACACAGAAGGTATTTTCTTTGATGATGCCTTACCAGCATCAGGTACCAATTCAAGTTCGCACTATTTAGCAGGCAGATCAGTTTTTGCCAATAATCTGGTATTAGGCAGCAATGGCAAAAGCAACCAGATCAAAGCCTCAAATGCAGCAACTTTAGCTTTAATTACCGCAGGCTTAACGGTCAATAATATTTTTACCCCTGATGCTTATGCTTCAGCAGTGCTGACAGATCCCTATAAATATGGAGCAGATTTAGTTTCTGCTACTTCTGGCAAACAGGGTACACCGAACTTTACCGTTGTAGCAGGTTCAGCAGCAGCTTCGGGTGCTGCCTTTAGCAACACTAAATTAAGTGGTACTTTCTTTGAAACCGTTGCTTATAAAGGTGCTTTTGGTGCAAGCGACTGGACTGCAGGATGGGCAAGTTTCAACCCACAAGTATTGCCATATACTACGCCTGGTGCCGTAAAATAAGGTTAAAATAAAATTACACTTTTCAATTAAAGGCCATCTATTCAGATGGCCTTTTTTGTGGTTGATAGGCATAGACCACCTGGTAGGGTACATGTTTATATTTGCTGCCTAGCTGACCAATATTTAACTTTTCTGCCTGTGGCGTAGGTTCGCAAATGGAGTAGGCCTGGCCTTTGTACATAATAGGCTCACCAACAGGTTTGTCTAATTGTACCGCAATAGTTAAATGTGTTGGATAGAGCAAGGTAATCATAGGCAGATCGTATATTTCCTTCACCAGGTAAAAGAACAAGGCCGCACGGTCATCACAATCGCTGTATGCGGCAAATAAGGTCTCTTCTGGTGATAGGCGTTTCTCTTTACCAAAGTGATCATGGTCATCTTCATATAAAAAGGCGTAGCGGGTAAAGCGCATTAAATAGTCGATGCCTTTTTTCTGTTTCATGCCCTTTAAGTTCTTTTTCAGCACAGGAATCAGGGAGCTATAGGTTTCCTTGCTCAGGGGGATGTTAAAATAAGCCTCAAAGTCAACACCAGGATAATTGGTGAACAAGGCTTCCAGGTCTGGGTTGCGTTTAAGGTTAAAGTGATAGGTTTTCTGTTTATATTTAAAGGTGAGCAGTTTTTCTGCAAAATTAGTGGGTTTAAAATCAGGCAGGCGCGTTACCTTGTAAGAGAAGCTTTTTGTAGCTTCGGGAATCCCAATCATGCCATAAGGAGGAACCTTGTTTAAATCAGCCTGTGCATAATCATGGTAATTGAGGCACATGAACTTTTTGTTCTCATACTCCAGGTAGGGGATATCTGAAATGTCTTCATCATTGTACACGTAAAAAATGATCCTGCCATCAGCAATGGTGAGGCGGGCATCATAGCCAGATTTCACCATCAGGAACCATTTATAAAAGGTATACCTCTCGTAATTCTCCTTTTTCGG
>NZ_JAZQPU010000224.1:0-6677 GCF_045628745.1 Pedobacter sp. | reverse complement strand
TTCCGTTCCCGGGGCAGTAGGTAAAAGTGAATTTGGCTATTTCCAATTCATTTTAGGTAATGCGGTAGGCTTTATTATCATCGCTACGGTGCTTCTGCCCTTGTATTACCGCCTAAACATCATTTCCATTTACACTTACCTCGAAAGACGTTTTGGCTTCTGGAGTTATAAAACCGGTGCTGTTATCTTTTTAGTTTCCCGCACCATTGGCTCGGCCTTTAGGTTATACCTGGTTGCTATTGTGTTACAACGCTTCATTTTCGATGCCTGGAATGTTCCATTCTGGGTAACAATTGTCATTTGCCTGGTGCTTATTTGGGCATATACCCATAAGGGAGGTTTAAAGACCATTATTATTACTGATACCCTGCAAACCGTATTTCTCCTCTTATCGGTTGTTTTATCTATCTTCTTTATTGCAAGATCGCTCAACCTTGATGTGGCAGGTACTTTTGAAGCCGTTAAGAACAGCAGTTACTCTAAGGTATTCTTTTGGGAAGATTTTATGGGCACAAAAACCCATTTCCTGAAGCAATTTTTTGGTGGAATCTTTGTAACCATTGCCATGACGGGCTTAGATCAGGATTTAATGCAGAAGAACCTGAGCATGAAAACCATTGGTGAAGCACAGAAAAATATGTTCACTTTTACAGGTGTGTTTGTGGTGTTGAACATTTTCTTTCTAAGTGTGGGCGCCTTGTTATACATGTATGCTGAGCAAAAAGGAATTGATGTTGGTGCCTTAAAAACTCTCGATTATTTATATCCTGAGATTGCCTTAAACCATTTAAACATCATACCGGGTATCATTTTTATGCTGGGCTTAACAGCTGCAACTTTTGCCACAACAGATTCTGCCCTAACCGCTTTGACAACTTCATTTTGTATAGACTTTTTACACTTTGATAAAAAGGCAGATCAAAACGACCCTAAACTGGTTACCAAAAGACATTTGGTACACGCTGGTTTCTCCCTGGTGATGGTAATTGTGATCATGATCTTCAAAGTCATCAATGATGAATCTGTGGTGAACGCGATTTTCAAAGCAGCGGGTTATACTTATGGTCCCCTTTTAGGCTTATTTACATTTGGACTCGTGACTAAAAAATCAGTAATTGATAAATTAGTTCCCTACATATGCATTTTGTCGCCTATATTGTGTTTTATCATCGATACCAACTCCCTCAGCTGGTTTAATTATGCATTGGGATTTGAATTGATTATTTTAAATGGTTTAATTACTTATATACTGCTGTGGCTGACTGGTAAACCATCAACCACCCAAACAAAATTTTAAGTTAACAAGATTTGAGAATGACAAGTGAAGAAAAAATAAGAAGTGCTTTTGAAAACAAAGACTGGCAAGAGATCAAAGTGACCGACAGCTGGCAGATTTTCAAAATTATGGCGGAGTTTGTCGACGGCTTTGAGAAACTGGCCAAAATAGGTCCATGTGTATCCATCTTTGGATCAGCAAGAACTGCTGAAACCAACCCTTATTATGAGATGGCTGTAGAATGCGGCAAATTGCTTACAGAACGTGGTTACGGTGTGATCACCGGTGGTGGCCCCGGAATTATGGAAGCCGCCAACAAAGGCGCCCACAGCAATGGCGGAAAATCTGTGGGTTTAAATATTGATTTACCCTTTGAACAGTTCCACAATAAATACATTGACCATAATAAACTATTAGAGTTCGATTACTTCTTCATCAGGAAAGTGATGTTCATGAAGTACTCACAGGGATTCATCATCCTGCCAGGCGGCATGGGCACAATGGATGAGCTTTTTGAAGCCATCACGTTAATACAAACCGGCAAAATTGCCCGTTTCCCTATCGTTTTGGTAGGCACAGACTATTGGGGTGGCCTGGTAGACTGGATCACGAATACGATGTTGAAGAAAGAACACAACATCCATGCAGAAGACTTGAACTTATTCCGGTTAGTTGATACCGCTGAAGAAGCTGCTGAGCATATTTTCAGGTTCTATGATAAGTATGTGTTGAAACCTAATTTTTAAAGTAAAAAATAGGTACTTGCGCTTTATAATAAGCGCGTTGCTCCTATTGCTTAAACAAAGAATGCAGCCAATGGCTGCATTCTTTGTTTACATAAAGGTCAAAACAACCCCTTCTGTCGGCTGATGTCCTTATTTTATTGCAAAATCTCTCTGTTCACCTCTTTGCTATTTTCAAAAAAAACAAAGGTCAAACCAACCCTTTCTGTCGGCTGATGTCTTTATTTTATTGCAAATCTCTCGCTGTTCACCTCTTTGCTATTTTAAAAAAAACTGGCTTTAATTTTCCGACATTCCAAAGATTTTGCTCTTCGCAAAAGATTTGAGGAGGAAAATTTAAGCCAGTTTTTTTTCTAAGAGAGAGTCGCTTTAAAATGACTCACGCCGCCAGATACCACAAGCTTCATGGCGTCAGCCGCACTCATCTTCAACGCACTCACCTTTTCCTTCTTCACCACATAAATCTGCCCTGCAAAAGAATAAGAAAACGGAAAATAAACAACCACTTCACCAGGCAAGCCAATGGCTCTAAGGTCGCTTTGCGTAAGGAAGCCAATTCTCTTGAGCTCCCCTTCCACCTCCACCAGTACCGGGTGGTTAAATTTCTTTTCATCACCCACGAAAGCTTCTGTAAGGTCTTTGATGGAAGAATAAATATATTTAATGATAGGCAGGCGGTTCATTGATTTTTGAAACCAACGCTGCATGGGTTCCGTTACCAAATTAGTGACGAAGATGCCTGCAAGCAAGATGATCCCTACAACCAGGGCAAGCCCTAAGCCAGGGATATTTCTGCTCTCTCCCGTTCTAAGGTCAACACCTAAAATATTGTTTACATTCAGCCAGCTATCTACAGTAGTAACCCCCCAAACGACGATGAACACACTTAGCGATATTGGCAAGACGATCAGTAACCCTTTGATGAAATAATTAAGCAATGCTCTTCCAATTCTGTTCATGGCGCAAAATTACTCATAAAAATAGATACGTTTAACCCTTTGGGAAATATTTGTGAGGATCTCATAGGGAATAGTGTGAATTTGTTTCGCAAGGTCAGCGATAGTCAGTTCGTCATTAAAGACGATCACTTCATCGCCCGTTTGAACACCTATTCCCGTTACATCAAGCATGCACATATCCATACAGATGGAACCAATGGTAGGTACAATTTTACCGCGGATAAGCATTTTACCTACTCCATTTCCAAAATCACGGCGGTAGCCATCGGCATAACCAATTTTAACGGTGGCTATTGTTCCACCTTCAGGCATTGAACCCCGGCGACCATAACCTATGGTTTCTGTCCCTTTCAGGTGTTTCACTTGTGTAACTGTAGTCTTTAAAACTGCTACCGTGTGTAGGCCTTTATTGTGGTGTAACCCACCATCAAAACCATAAAGGCCGATGCCGATTCTCACCATGTCTAACTGTGCAGCAGGAAATCTGGTGATGGCAGCCGTATTGGCGATATGTCGGATAAATGTATAACCTAATTCCTGTTGTATTTTAGCAGTGATAGCTGTGAAACGATCGATCTGGTGCTGTGTAAAATCATCATGTACTTGTTCATCACTTCCCACAAGGTGAGAAAAGACCGACATCACCTTAATGTTGCCCGCACTTTTTAGGACGCTGAGCAATTCATCAATTTCCGTTTCTTCAAAACCGAGCCTGTGCATGCCAGTATCAATTTTCAAGTGTACAGGATAGCCCTGTTCATGATCAGGCAAGAAGTTGATAAAACCCTTTAGCACATCAAGGTTATACAGCTCAGGTTCAATTTTATTTTTAACAATAGCCTCAAAAGCAGAAGACTCAGGACTCATCACCATCATGGGCAAGGTAATTCCTGCTTTTCTTAAGGCAATACCTTCATCTGTATAAGCCACAGCGAGGTAATCAACCTTATGGTATTGCAAGACGTTGGCAATTTCGAAACTTCCGCTGCCATAAGAAAAAGCTTTGACCATGGCCATTACTTTTACCGCAGGCTTTAATTTCGACTTGTAAAAGCGGAGGTTGCTGGCCAAAGCATTTAAGTCAATTTCCATGACCGTATCATGGATTTTCTGTGTCAGCAATTTGCTGATGCGCTCGAACTCAAACTTCCTGGCACCTTTCACCAAAATGGTTTCATTGCTAAAATGCTGTGCAGGCAGATCGTCGATAAAAGCTTGTGTAGTACTGTAAAACTGAGCTTCAAGGTCAAAAAGTTGAGCGAACTCCGCAATATGAGGACCGATACCAATCAGCCTGTTCACATGTTTCTGGCTGATTAAAGAAGCAATTTCTTCAAAAAGAGCCTCATCACTTTTACCCGTTTCAAAAAGATCAGATAGGATCAAGGTCTTTTTAAGGTGCTGGTTTTGCAGGTTAAGAAAATCAAGAGCGATAGCCAGTGATGAAATATCAGCACTGTAAGAATCATCAATGATGGAGCATTGGTTGATCCCTGTTTTTAACTCCAGGCGCATGCTGATCCTCAATAATTTCTCTAAACGCTGATCGGCAACCTGTGGCGAATAGCCCATGGCTAAAAGTGTTGCCCAGCAGATGATGCCATTTTCTACAGAAGCCTGGTCACGAAAAGGCAGCAGACATTGAATCTCCTCCTCTTTGTATTTCGCCCTGATGAAGCTACGACTTTCTATTGGCTCCATAAACAAAATCTGCAGATCCGCTTCTTGCGTAGTGCTCCAGGAGAATTTCTTTACACCCGGCAGGTCTTTATCCTCAATTCCTTTTGTATAATCTGGTGAGTAGATAAAAAGCTCGGTCTTAGCGAAGAGTTTCAATTTCTCGACGAGCTTTTCATGACTATCAGCAAAGCCCTCTGCATGTGCAGGGCCAATATTCGTTAAGATGCCAATGGTAGGCTGAACAATTGCTGCCAGGGATTCCATTTCGCCAGTTTTGGAAATACCGGTTTCAAAGATCCCCAGGTCATGCTCTTCATTCATTTTCCATAAGGACAAGGGGACCCCAATTTGTGAGTTGTAACTTCTGGGGCTGCGCACAATGTTATATTCATGTGCCAGCAATTGGTACAGCCACTCTTTAACCATCGTTTTGCCGTTGCTGCCGGTGATGGCAATAACAGGGATGTTGAAAAGCTGGCGGTGGTATTGGGCTAAATTTTGAAGAGCCGCTAAAACATCAGGAACCAATAAAAAATTAGCTTCAGGGTATTGGGAAATGTACTTTTCATCGCTGATCAGGAAGTTCCTGATGCCATGCGCAAAAGCATCTTTAATATAAGTGTGACCATCTCTTTGTGCCACTAAAGCACAAAAAAGAGAACTTTCCGGATCAATAATCGTGCGGCTGTCGATGACCAGATTTTCAATTTCAACCTCCGGCTGACCAATAAAAGCCTTTGCATTTAAGGTATTTGCTAAATGCGGCATGGTATATATTACTTGCATCATTATCTTATTTGTCCGTCACCTCTTACCAACCATTTATAACTGGTCAGTTCCTCCAGTCCCATTGGCCCGCGTGCATGGAGTTTTTGTGTAGAAATCCCTATTTCTGCACCCAATCCAAATTGCCCACCATCAGTAAAAGCAGTAGAAGCATTGGCATAAACTGCAGCCGCATCTACCTGGTTTAGAAATAAGGCTAAATGCTCCCGATTTTCAGAAACGATGGCCTCACTATGCTTAGAGCTGTTTTCGGCAATATAATCAAGGGCCTCCTGAAGATCTGCCACTGTTTTCACTGCCATTTTATAAGACAGGAATTCAGTACCGAAGTGTTCAGGCTGTGCAGGTGCTAGCAATTGATCGGGATAGTTCCCTTTTAACTGTGCAAAGGCCTGTTCATCAGCATAAATGACTACATTTTCAGCAATCAAGGGTTCCAGCAAGGCAGGCAAATCACTGAGGCGCTGCTGGTTAATCAACAAACAATCAAGTGCATTGCACACGCTTACCCTTCTGGTTTTAGAATTATTGATGATGGCTTTGCCTTTAGTGAGATCACCCTGTTCATCAAAATACACATGAACTATGCCTGCACCCGTTTCTATCACCGGGATTTTGCTGTTTTCGCGAACGTAATTGATGAGCTGCTGACTGCCACGTGGGATGAGCACATCCACCAAACCCCTTGCCTGTAATAAAGCATGAGTGGCTGCGCGGTCGGCCGGCAATAAGGTGACTATATTTGTATTGAGGTTTTGTTGTTTTAATACCCCATGGATAACCTGTAGAATAGCTTTATTAGAAAACTCAGCATCACTGCCACCCTTCAAAATACAAACATTACCTGTTTTAAAGCATAAAGCAAAAACATCAAGTGTTACATTTGGACGGGCTTCATAAATGACGCCAACTACGCCTAAAGGAACCCTCACTTTGGAGATCTCCAGTCCATTGGGCATTTCTTGTTGAGAAAGCACTGCCCCTAAAGGATTTGGCAAGGCTGCAACTTTGCGAATATCAGCGGCAATAGCCGTGATGATAGTTTCGGTGAGCCTTAAGCGATCGTACTTTGGATCTTCGGCAGACATTTGATCCAGGTCTTTCTGGTTTTCTTTTAAAAGCAAGGGGATATTTTCTTCCACTGCTGTAGCAAGCGCTATCAGCGTATGGTTGATGTTGTCATTGCTGAGCAGCGACATATCCTTCGTTGCTTTGACACTATTTTGGAAGTAA
>NZ_JAZQPU010000223.1:0-43394 GCF_045628745.1 Pedobacter sp. | reverse complement strand
ACGCCTTGCCCAAACAATGGTGAGTACTTCAGGGTCGAAGAGCTTTCCACATTGGTCGGCGACGGTTTTAAACAGCTGCGCTTTCATTTCCTTTTTCCGCAGGCTGATGGCGCTGTCATTGTCTGCGCTAATGGCAGTTTCTAAAATATCATCTTGCCAATAGGTTTTATTCTGTGCATTGGTGATGGAGATGATTTTGCATATATTGGCATTTCCCTGCCACATATCCCGGGCTACAATTCCGTGGAGTTTTGAAACGCCGTTTGCCTTTCTGGCAAAGAGTAAGGAGGCCAGGGTATAATTCAATCGGTCGCCCTCTATTTTAAGGATATGTTTAACCTCGTGGTCTTGTAAATGGTAGAAGAAAGACATTTTTTTAAGCAAAGCAAAATCATGCTCTTCATTGCCAGCGGCTTCCGGCGTATGTGTGGTAAACACTACACGTTTTTTTACTTCTTCTAAACTTTGATGTTTAGCATAGAGGTAAAAGTTAAGAGGCAAGGAATGGCCTTCATTCATGTGGTAGACATTAATATCTAAAGCCAGAAGATCCATAAGCATGGCTCCGCCGATGCCTAAAACCATGGATTGGGCAATTCTAGTGGCTTCGTTAGAATCGTAGAGGCGATGGGTTATGGCACGTGACTGTGCATCGTTGCCTTCAACATCTGTACTCAATAAAAATAGAGGGGCAGATTTAAATGTTTCTGATTCCAGTAAATATGCTTTAACGCGTACTGGAGCACTATGGATTTCTATGGTAAAAACAATGCCGGTATCTTTTAAAAAGGAGTAGTTCTTTTCAATGAAAAAAGGTTTCATGGTGCCGTCGCCATCGCGCAGCTGATCGTAATAACCATATTTCCATAACATACCCACGCCAATGGTAGGGTGTTTTAATTCATAAACGCTGCGTAAATGCGATCCGGCAAGGAACCCTAATCCTCCACTATAAATTTTCAGGGATTGATCTATGGCGAATTCCATAGAGAAGTAGGCGACAGTATGTTTGTATTGAGGAGCTGGCTGGTAGCCAAAAATCTGGTCTTTTGATATCATTTTATAGGGTAATTGATTACGTTAAATGGCCTGGGCGGCTAATGTGTTGAATTTATGGTTTTTACCTGAAAATTAACGGTTTTGTTTAATTTGTTCCAGCCTGATGCGTTGTTCTTCCAGGCGACCAGCAAGCTGCGCCCTTTTTTCATCGGAGGCATCATTGTCGACCGCCGAGTGCTCAATCCATTGCTGGTATTGCTTTTCCTGCTGATCTGCATTTACATCCAGGTTTCTTTGTAATCTTTCGCGTTTTGTCCTCAGGTTTGCCAAAGTAGCGTTCCAATCTGCTTTTTCTGCACCCTGTGCTTCCAGGTATTTCGTTTCTGCAACTTTAATAGCTTCAATAGTTTTGCTCAGCTCGGATTGTGCAGGTATAAATAGCTCATCCTGCACATTGAATCTTTGGATATCAACAGTATAAGGCTTCAACACCGTGTCGACAGGGGTCTCCCAGTCTTCCCATAAATGGGCAATTAATACAGACTTTCCTTTTGGGATATTAGAAGAAACCTGGTCGAGGTAGTCAGAAACTTCTTCTGCTTTGAGGGTTTCACTGGCAGATCCGGCAAACATACCTCCGGCAACGCCAACAATGAAGCCCAGGGGACCTGCAAGCAGGCCTATTAAGCCACCAATTAAGCCGCCACTTACAATTCCAGTACCTTCAGCAGCATCTTTTGCAGAGCGGATAGCGGTTTCACCGGCTTCATTTTTAGTCAATACATAGGTTTCCCCTAAAGATACATCTTTAGATAAGTCTAGTTGCTGTAAAGCCTGTAATGCGGTAAAAGCCTCAGCTTCACTGTTGAAGAGGGCTTGTATCATTTTTTCCATAATATTTATTGCGCTTTGATACGTTAACTACAATTTAAAGGAACAATTGGTTTTAAATCGCTGTAGTTACCTATGCCTATCTTTTTGTATTTAACAAAAACATCACCAATGCGAACTTGTTAAAACACATATAAACATTGTTTACCGAATGTTTGCTTCAGGAGCCAAATGTTCATTTATTAAAAAAAAATATGGCAAAACGTAAAACTGGATTTGTTCCTCCAAAAGGAAAACCCACAGGAAGCGTAAATGATACACATCATTTAAAAGATGCCTTCGCTGCAATAGACCCAGAGCAGGAAAGAGAAATTGCTGTGAAGTATACAAAGGACGATGCTGATGAAATTGCAGAAAATGTACACGTAAGGCATGTTAACCGTAATTTGAATAAAGGGGAGCAGTTTGATGAAAATGGTAACATTATTAACCGTTAAACATTAGGAAATGGACATTCTATCAAGAGAAGAATTAAAGGAACTCATTAATTTTCATGGTGATCATTGTGCCTCCATTTACATTCCGACGCATCGGAAAGGCGTTGCCGTTAATGAAAAGCAAGATGCCATTATTTTTAAGAATGCTTTGCAAACCACTAAAAACCTCTTAGAAGAAAGAGGCTTAAAAGCACCGCAAATAGAACAATTGTTAAGCCCTTGCTTTGATTTATATAAAAATAGTGTGTTTTGGAATAACCAGCAGGAAGGGCTGGCCGTCTTTCTGGCTGCGGGATTCTTAAAAGTAGTACAACTACCAATTAAGGTCATTGAAACCACTTTTGTGAATTCTTCTTTTTTAATAAGTCCTTTATTGCCTGCTGTCATTAGTCATAAAGAATTCTACCTGCTATTATTGAGCAAACATGATGTTAAGTTTTTCCAGGGTAATGAATATGGCCTGCAACGACTTGAAGTGAGTGGCTTGCCCAATGGCCTGGATGATGTGGTGCATTTTGAAGAAAAGGAAGATCAGGATTTATTTAGGCGCGGCAGTGGTGGTGGTGATCGGTTTGGCAGTTTTCACGGACAAGGGGAGCAACTTGACAACAAGGCCAACATTGCCCTTTATTTTCAGGAAGTTGATAAAACCTTGTTTACAGAAGTGCTGCACGATAAAAATAAACCTTTATTACTGGCAGGAGTAGAATATTTGATTCCTATATATAAGGGCCTTAGTAAATACAAATATATTACTGAAACTGCACTAACCGGTAATAAGGCTTATGAAGATTCGCTTGCCCTTTTTCAACAATCAAAAGCATTGCTGAGTCCCTTTTTTGAACAGCAAGCCAATGCAGCATTAAAAAATTACTATAACCAGATAGCGACTTCTAATACCTCATCGATGATTGAAAAGATTATCCCTGCAAGTTACAATGCGCAGGTATCAGATTTGTTTATTTGTGAAAACACCCATATATGGGGCAAATATAATGAGTTGGAGCAGACCGTTGAAATTCATGATAAAAAGCAAGCCGGGGATATTTGTTTGTTAAATAAGGCGGCCGCGAGGACTTTTATTAACGGTGGAAATGTATATGTGCTTAATAAATTAAAGATGCCTAAAGAAAGTGTAATTGCGGCAACCTTTAGGTTTTAAGTGCTGCAGCAACAGGAAGAATATTACTGATGAGGAGGGTTGAGTTGTACCTATGCCAAAGCAGGGTGGGGTTGTAGCTTATTTTCCCGCTGTTTTGCTTCCTTTTTTTTCTGCTCCTCCAATAACCATCAAAATTCCTTTAGGCGTAGGGCATAGATTCCGATCTAATTCCTGATTAATTTGCGCTTTATCCATTACGACAGTTTAATAGCTTATTTTACAGGAAGGACATTTTTACTATTATATTTTTTTTAATAAGGTGTTGCTGCTTTGCTTAAGGCTATCTAAGGTTACTTTTATAGTCTTAATGGTTTCTTCAGGTGTGATGTTTACCTTTTCCTGATGTTTTTCTAAGGGTCTAACAATTTCCTGGGGTAGGGCTTTATCTTTTGAGGCTGAAAAGATAAATGGAAAACAGACAATCAGTGTCCCATAAGTGAGTTGTTTTAAGTAAGGTAATGTCTTCATAAGGTTTAATTTCCATGGTTAAACCAAATTAAATGCCAAAAATTGATATTACGCAGTTGCACTAATATATTGCTACAAAGAGCGTTGTGACTGCAATACTTGCTTTAGGCTTTAAAATGCACACCCATTCATTTTATTTATTCTGAACAAGTAATTTGATCAGTTTTTGTAGCTTAATAGTTAATTGTATTTCTAGATGCATATTCTCTTGTTTACAAAAGAAACTAAGGTGTATTTAAAAATGTAGGCTAAGTTGCGTACAGAATGTATAACAGGTTCACAAATAATGCATTTTAAATCTGTATCTTACCTCGTTGTTAGGTAAAGGTAAAGGTTGTGTTTAAAGCAATACAGCTTTGTCCATTAAATCTATCATAATTTATGGAAAATAAAAGGTGTTAACGAAATTTGTATCCACAGTAAAGCGTTTCTATCCATATCTCTTCTCGACATGAAAACAAAACAATTGATACAAAAGATGTTGCTGCTTTTGCTTATTGGCTGCAATGTAGGTTGTGATCAGGTCAGTAAATCTATTGTAAGAAAAGAACTGGGCGATCAGGAGCAGATTAGGCTGTTTGCTAACCACTTAACCTTGTTGAAAGTGGAGAATACAGGGGCTTTTTTAAGTTTTGGCGAGACCATGCCTGAGGAAGTGAAATTTGTTTTCTTAACCTTCCTTCCCTTACTGCTATTGGCTTATGGTATTTATGTGCTGCTACGCAGACCACAATTGCAAAGGGCTTATGCCATAGGACTTTGCTTTTTGATTGGGGGAGGTTTAGGCAACCTGTACGACCGCCTGTTGCATGGCTCTGTAACAGATTTTCTGCACCTCAACATGGGTTTTTTTGAAACCGGGATATTTAATCTCGCTGATGTCTCTGTGGTGATTGGCACACTTTTGCTCTTCATACAGATCTACAGCAAAGAGCAGCCACCCTGGTATAGTAGAGTCACAACATTGAAATAAGCAACAGGTAGAATGGAACTAAAATTGTAGTAACACATTAAATGAGTAAAGTATTTACGATAACTGAAGGCCTGGAAAACATGGGTGCACTCCGTACGGGAGGGCAGGGCTCAGTATACAAAGGTAGACGTACAGGCACCATTATTACGGCAGTTAAACTATTGCCTACGCCCATTCATACCGAAAGTGCTGAAGACAAAAACTTCCGCAACTTCCAGAATGAAGTGGAAAAGTTAAAAAAAGTAAATGAACAGCCTAATCCTAATGTGGTTAAGATCCTTAACTCTGGCATTACGGAGAGCGGTTCTTTTCCATTCATCGAGATGGAATATATTGACGGGCCTGATTTGGAAGACCTGTTGAAGCCACCTCATGAGCCTATTTTTCCCATTAAAGAAGTCATTAAAGTAGCCGAACAGCTGGCCAACGCCCTGGCACACTGCCATAAGCTTTCTGTTAAACATGGCGATATTAAAAGTAATAACGTTAAATTCAATGTCCATTCCGGCAATTATGTGCTGCTGGATTTTGGCTTATCAGCCATGACGGATGACCAGCGCCGAACCAGCATTCAGCATGCTGGTGCCATAGAATTTATGGCACCAGAGCAGAATGACGGACAGCTGTTGCTGCAAACCGACATTTATAGCTATGGCATTATTCTTTTTGAATTATTAGCCGGTCAGGTGCCTTTTCCTTTAACCGATCAGGGGCAGAAATCTAGAAATGAACTCATGCTGGCACATATGGAACAAGATGTTCCGGGCATCATGACGCTGCGCCAAAAGAACCTGCCAGATAGTTGGTCTGACCAAAAGAAACACCATGAAATGCAGGTGCCACAATGGTTACTGCAGGTGGTAGAAAAATGTTTGCAGAAGGACCCCTTAAACAGATTTGGCAATGGGGTAGAGCTGCAAGATTTTATAACCCACAACAGCATCTCTGTATCCATGGATCAGGTGGACAAAGAATGGAGCAGCGCGCCAATTACTACGGCACAGGAACTTGTTCAAATTGAAGATGCTGATACGCCGGATACCATTCGTATTTCAAGGCCTTTGTTTTACGTGATGCTGGTTTTATTTATCGTCATGGCCGGAACCCTTGGCCTGCTGTTATTTGCAACTTCAGCGCCCGATAAAGAGCCTGTTGAGCAGGTGAGACAAGAAACACCTACAGAACCTGAAACCAGGACGGTGCCGCAAAAGGTAGTGGCGAAACCTGAAGACGCTGACCTTGACAGCCTGCTGGATACCTCAGTAAGGGTAGAGCCTATAGAGAAAAAACCTGCTATTAAACCTACCGTCAGAGATACTACAAAATTAGATTTAGATACAACCGTTTATTTTTAGTCAGCTACACAATGGAACCAAAAACAACTTTCTGGCAACGTATTGGTCTGCAGGATCTTTTTTTGCCGGGCGAAAAAAGCAAAGGTGGAAAAGTGCTTACCCCCGACAGCATTTATAAATATATACTGGAGAAATTCAAAGAATCTGTGCGCGAACTTTCCTTTGCTGAACGCATTGTTTTTTATCACGAATACATGATCTGCTTTAATGCAGAAGATTACAAGCAGTTTTTAACGCAAAAACAGGGCTTATTCGGCATCATCGTTGATGAATCCGTAAAGCAGTTTTACCAGGTGTTGAACAACTACGAAAAAGAAGGTAAAAAAGTACAGCCTTCGAGTTCTAAATGGGTATTCCGATTGGTTTCTCACCCGGATTATGAAAGAGGCGATATTGGTTTTATAGGGAAATTACTTCCCGGAAGTTCTATAAAGGAAGATAACCTGAGGGTAACTTTTATTCCCCGACAGACCGGTGTAGTGCAAACTTTTGATGTGAATGAGGATATTTTAAAAGGCTTTACGTATTACAGTGAGGGTTATTATGAATTACCTTATCAAAGAGAAGGTGAAGCTGAGCAACAAGAAACGGTAAAAAAACCGAAGAAAGTATATGCGCGCCTGGATACCATTATGCCAGATCAAAAATATTCAGGCAAGAAGTTCGAGTACCTGATGAAAGATGAAGATATTATTGTTTCTGGTGCTGAAGAAACAAGAGAGGAGCCTCATGTTTTTAAAATCCCGTCGGATTGGGTAGATGCACCACATTTGCGCATCAGGTTTAATGCTGCCGATGGCAAACTGTACCTGGCTTCTTTTGGGGAGAAAACCATCATCAATGAAAATGAAGTGATGCGCAGTAACATCAATGCTCCAGTATGGATGGAATTGCCTATCAACTCGAAAATTATGCTGAATGGCATTATTGGAATAAACATATTTAAAGGATAATCAGGATGTCGCAACTTTTGACATGGGCTTTGCTAATTCTTTGTATCAGCTTATTAGTGAACCATTTTATGGATATTAAAAAACACGGTGATGGACAATAATTTATTTGGCCAAACAGATATTGGTAGAGTTAGGGATAACAACGAAGACGCTTTTTTAGCGGAAGAGTTGTTGCATAGTGGCTTTATTTTAGGCTGTGTAATTGATGGTGTAGGTGGTTATGAAGGAGGAGAGGTAGCTGCCGCAATTACGAAAGATTGTATCAGAAAGAACCTTTTTAATGTAAGCTCAACAGACCTGATTTCCAGGATGATTGGCACCCTCAAGCTCGCTAACGATGAGATTTATAACCGTAAACAGCTAGACCCTGCCCTCGAACAAATGGCCTGTGTGTTGACACTGGTACTGGCCGATGTAGAAAATAATAAATTCTATTACGCACATGTAGGCGACACCCGTTTATACCTGCTTCGTGATAAAGTTTTGGTTAAAATTACAACAGATCATTCTTTTGTGGGCTTCCTGGAAGATTCCGGTCGCCTTACAGAATCTGCGGCCATGAGTCACCCTAAAAGGAATGAAGTCAACCAGGCCCTGGGTTTCAACAATACCGAATCGCTGAAAGATGATTTTATTGAAACCGGGGAGAGTCCTTTTCTGCCTGGCGATACGCTGCTGCTCTGCAGTGATGGCTTAACCGACAGGATCGACAAAGACAAGATTACTGTTATTTTAACCCAGCATGCCACCCTTCGTGCTGCTGCAGGTTCTTTAGTGGATGCGGCAAATGAAGCTGGTGGCCAGGATAATATTACTGTTGTATTGGTTAAAAACAATACAGCACCCTTAAAACATGAGTTTGCAAAACCTTTAAGCAGAACGGCAACAATGGCGCCTCCAGTACAAGTGGCAGCGCCACCTGCAGTAACGCCAGCACCTGCAAAAGGAACCAAAACCCGGGGATGGGTAGTTTTTCTCCTGGTTATAGTCGTCTTACTTTTAGGCGTTATTGCCTGGATGTTTTGGCAGGTTAATGAACTGCAGAAGAGAGCCCGTACCATCACCCCTGTTTTTGAAAACCCCTGGGTGCTTCCTCCTGCAAATGAACAGGATACCATCAAAACTCCATTGCGCGATAGCGTATATTATAAAGATAGTATTCCTGCAAATTATAAAGATACGATTCCTAAAATGCCATCATAAGCGTAAGGTTTCAACTTATTCCTTATCGTTTATAAATGTTCATAAAAAGAATTACTCCCTCAGAAAATAAAGCCCAATGCAACAAGAAAGACTAAGTAAATATCAACCCGGAAATGGAAAGCGGCGTAAGGAACGCCTGTTTATTGGCCTTATTTCCGTTGTCTTACTGTTGTTGTTTTTTAAATTGTTTGGTGTTTTACAATTTCGCCTGGAAGGAACAGAAAGTAAACTAGCTGAAGGCAGCATTGTTAACCTCAATGGTCCTGAGCCGGTAAAGGCCATTAGAAAAGTGTTATCTACAGGTAATTATGACCTTGATAAACAGGATATTGCCTATGTGTCTTCTATTATGGATAGCCGCCTGCAGGTTGGGGAGCCCTTTAGAAATATTGGGGAGCTGAACAAAACTAAATTTGATGTCTCTGCTGATGAAGCCTATGCCAAAGGGGGACAATCCTTTAAAAAGAGGGTGCTTTTATCAAGAATGCTCTTAGGTTTTAATACGGAAGGGGGCATTTTATACGATAAGGAATTGGCTAGTCCGCAATTTTTTCCGGCCAGCATTGACCTTCATGCGGGAGAACATTATATTGATGGGGAGGTGCAACAGGAGGAAACTCCCGTTGCCGGTGTATTGGTAAGGCTGGAGATGATCATCCCTCAAGACAGCATTCAACTAAAACCACTAACCGCCTATGTGCGCACAGGGGCAGATGGACGTTTTGAATTTAGAAACCTGGCGGCCGACAGGTCATATGAGATTTTGCCCTTGCGGCCGGGTTTTGAATTCGGCAGCACCCAGGGTATCACCGTATTGAACCGCGATCGTTCCTTTACTTTTAACCAACGCCCGCATCACCTGCATTTACTTTCCTCAAGAGACTTTAGCACCATTAAAGCAGACGGCGCATTTATTGTACGCACACCTGATCAGTTTTTTAACGATTTTTATAGCATTGCCGGTGGCTTTATCCTTGCTTTTTTAATTTTACACCTGCTGCTGTGCTTCAAAGCACCCTTTGCAGATCAGTTTATTTTACCACTGTTAATGGTGTTAACGGGCTTATCGCTGCTCACTTTATTAAGTTTGCAAGACCCATTAAGGGATCGTTTCCTTGCCATCGACACCGTTATTTATCTCGGCATTGGGGTATTGATCATGGGCATTATGCTCTTCATCAATTTACGACCTTTCAATGCCGATTCTAACCTGTACAGGTTATTTGTTTTTCGCAAAAACAGAAAGGCAGCAAATGGCTGGCCATGGATTGTGTTGGCAATTATGCTCCTGCTGGCTACTATTATTCTAGGCTCCGGTCCTGAGGGCAGTGGTGTTAAAGTAAACCTGCTGGGCATTCAGCCAAGTGAATTGGTTAAATACATGATTATTCTGTTCCTTGCCGGCTTTTTTGCCTTAAATGAACGTTTTATCTCTGAATATTCAAGTTGGCAAAAGCGCTGGGCATTTTTCTCCTTTGCCCTCATTGCCATTATCATCACTTTACTGCTTTTCTTAGCCCTGGGAGATTTAGGGCCTGCCATTGTTATCTGCTTTACTTTTATCATTCTTTTTTCTTTTTCCAGGGGAGACTTTATGACCATGGCCAGCTTTGTGGGCATCTATGTATTTGTCTCTTTCTTTGTAGATAATGTGTGGATTGCAGCGGCTATTACTTTCGGGTTATTGTTCGCTTTTCAATTCTTTAAGCGCAACCAGGCCAGTGAGTCTGCACTGATGGCACTAATTGTCATCACAGCCTTTCTGACCATCGATAAATTGCCTTTTTTATCGCAAATAGTCCCTGGTCCTGTAGAGCGTTTAACAGATAGGAAGGCGATCTGGCAGGATGCATGGAATAATGAAGTTTATGGGGGCGACCAGGTTGCCAATGGTTTATGGGCAATTTCAAGTGGTGGTCTTGCAGGTCAGGGTACAGGTGAAGGTTTTGCTAAAACCATCCCTGAAGCACATACAGACATGATTTTACCTGCTATGGGCGAAGAATTTGGCTGGGCAGGCATGGTGTGTATTTTTGTGTTATTTTTGATTTACCTGCACCGATCCATCCTCATTGGCAGGCAAACGGGCATGCCTTTCTTATTTTATATCTGTGCCGGTATTGGCATCTGTACTTTTATTCAGTTTTTATTGATTGCCGGCGGGTCTACAGGGGCATTGCCCTTATCGGGTGTATCACTTCCATTTGAAAGTTATGGGGGTTCATCACTAGTGATTAACCTGGCTGCAGCAGGCTTTTTACTTTCTGCTTCAAAAATACGGGGTACCGCAGTGCAGTTGGAATACCTTAAAAAACAGCAGGATTCTAACCTTGTGCCAGCCCTGGCTGTTGCTAGTATAGGCATTATGGTGCTGGTGGTCAATATTGGGGTTTATGCATTTTTTAATGATGCGTGGATTGCCAAGCCGGCCCTGGTGGCCGACCGCAGTGGCATGCGGATGTTTAGTTATAACCCCCGTATTGGTATTTTAATGCGCAGGCTGGCATCTGGAAATTTATACGACAGGGCAGGGGTTTTATTAGCCACCAGTGATCCACAGCTGGTTGTAAAACAACGCAAATTATTGGCCGCCGCAGGCGTGGGAAATTACGATCTTGATTCGGTGATGCATAAAAGACCAAAACGTTTCTATCCTTTTGAAGCGGAGATGTTTTTCTGGACTGGTGATGCCAATACAGGGGTTTTTACCGGCGGCACCAACGGGTATTTTGGCGAGTATGAACATGCTGCGGAGTTACGTGGTTTTAAAATGCCCATCAGCAATTACAATGTAACGGCTTCCCGTTACCGTGAAGACCGTTTCTTGCCACGTGGCGTTAAAGAAATGGCCGTGCAGCAAAGAGATTTTTCTGAATTGAAGTCATTGCTGCTCTCCGGTCTTGATACTGCACAAATTGCGGCCTTGAAGCGTAAAAATCGCGATGTGAAATTGTCGGTTGATGCCACGCTGCAAACTACTATACAGAAATCTATTGCTGCCGATACTGCTTTGCACGATAACAGGGTATCTGTAGTCGTGATGGAATCTGCCACAGGCGATGTTTTAGCTTCTGCAGCCTATCCCTTACCTGAAGTGCGGAACTGGGAACAGCTGAATTTAAGCAACAAAGAACAAAATAAACTTCCCGGATGGATTACGAATGCTGATCCTGGTTTTACTATCGCTACACAACCGGGCTCAACGGCAAAATTGGCCACGGCCATGGCATCCTTCAATAAATTGGGTGCTGCAGCACTCAAAAGAACCTTTAAGGTAAGCGCCTATGAAAGAATAAGGACCAAAGGTTATGAACCTGATGAAACGGGGATCATTACGCTGGAGAACGCCATTGTTAAATCTAACAACGTTTATTTTATTAAACTGGCCAATGAAGAGCACCTCGGTGAGGAAATGGGTAAGGTGTATTTAAAAACAGGAATGTTTCTGCATGGTGTGGGCGGCTATTATTATAACCGTAAACCGGTCAATGCAGCACAGGAAGAAAAATGGTTTGACCTGTGGCGAAAAACAGAATTTAACAGCCGGTATAATCCTAATAATATCCATAAATACAGGGCAGTAGGACTATCGGGTATAGCCTGGGGACAGGGGGAGCTGATTGCTACACCTGCTTCGGTAGCGCGTATGGTATCTGGTATTGCCAATAATGGTAGCCTGGTGCCTAATCGTTTTGCCATTAACATCAGCGGAAATACGGTGCCCGTAAAAAAAGGGGTAGATTTAGTAAAAAAGCCAGCTTATGCCGCTTCACTTCGTACCTTTATGATTGGGCAGAGTGCGGGTAAAGAATGGATATTGAAGGCAAAGGTGGGCGGTAAAACCGGTACACCAGAAAGAATTTGGAAAGGACAGCAGATCAACGACGGATGGTATGTGTTTTTTGCACCGCTCCCTAATGGAAAGGGCAATACGGTGGTCTGTATCCGTATAGAGTCTACCAAAGGTTCATCAGATGCGGTTAGGCTTGCAGGTAAACATGTTATTCCATATTTGTTGCAAAAGGGTTATATGATGAACATTAAATAAAATCAAGATGTTTAATTTTTTTAAGAGTAGTAAAGAAGATCAGCCCCTTGATGTAAAGGTGGTGAGAGAGCATATTCTGCAATTTATAAAGGAGGAGCTGCAAAAGTCTGAAGGCGGTGAGGGAGCCAATATCCACACTTTGATTTTATATGCAGCACCCGTACCCAACGATAAACATCTTTATGAGGCTGCCTGTTATGTTTCGGAACCAGAAAGGTTAAAACAGGAAGTGCAGCGTATTGCAGATAACTTCGCTGTCAACTTACCTAAAGACTGGCAGCTGGAGTTTCATGTGGTAGAAAATTTATTGAATTGTGGTATTAAATACGACAGTCTACCTTTAGAGCTATGCATAGAAACAACACCGGTAGCCCTTCCTGAAGTGCACGTGGTGAAGACTGATGCCATTTTAACTGTCATTAGTGGACAGGCAGAAGAAAGTAGTTATACTTTAACCAGCAAAGACGGCAGGACAAACATGGGACGCGAAAAAAACACAACAACGAGCGGTGGTTCCATCCGTGTCAATAAAATAGCTTTCCCTGAAGATGCAGAATTTGTAGGCAATAGATTTGTGAGCCGCCAGCATGCCCACCTGGAGTGGGATGATAAAAAAGGTGGATTTGTATTGTTCGCCGACGAAGGTGGTGTACCCCCGGGAAATAAAACTAAGGTGCAGTCGCTCGGCGATGAAGGGCAGGTAAAGTTGAACTCTACCCAGGTTGGTCATTTTCTAAAAGATGAAGATCAGATCATTTTAGGGGAGTCAGTAGTTCTCCAGTTCAACTATAAAGGATAAGTAGCTGATCAATAACTTATATAAGGCATTAGGTCCGCTACTGCTATGGATCTCCTGCGGGAATTTCCGAAGCAAACCCGGAGGAAGTCCCTTGCAGCTCCGTATTTTTTACGGACTATAGGTTAGTTAACCCTTATCAATCAGTAAACTTTGGGTAAGGAAACAGTTAAGTGATCACTCCACTGTTTCCAGTTTTTTATCTAACGTAAACCGTTTTGATATTGACAAATTCACGGATGCCGAAGATGCCAAGTTCACGGCCATAGCCACTTTGTTTAATGCCACCGAATGGTAAACGAGGGTCAGATTTGACCATGGAGTTGACAAAACAAGAACCCGACTGAAAGTGGTTTCTGGCAATAAGTTCTCCCCTTACTTCATTGCGGGTAAATACGGCAGTACCTAATCCAAAGGGGGAGTCATTGGCAATTTTAACAGCCTCTTCACCATTTTTTGCCGTAAAGACAAGGGCCACAGGACCGAATATTTCTTCACTGTAGGCGGGCATACCTTTGGTAATACCGGTTAAAATAGTTGGGGTATAATAGGCATGGTCGCCTTCAAATTCCGGAATCTCACCGCCGAGGATACATTGTGCACCAGCATTTATATTATCAATTACCTGCTGGTGGAGCTCGTCGCGCAGGTCTTTTCTTGCCATAGGACCTAAATCAGAAGTCTTTTCAAAAGGATCACCGGTTTTCTTAGCCGACATCTTTTTCACGAAAATTTCAAGAAACTGATCGGCAATACTTTCTACCAGGATAAAACGTTTGGCAGCAATACAGCTTTGTCCGTTATTGAGCAAACGGCTTTCGGCACATACACCAGCAGCATACTCCAGGTCGGCATCTTCTAAAACAATATAAGGGTCGCTGCCACCCAATTCTAATACTGCTTTTTTCAAAAGCCCGGCAGCTTGTTTGGCCACTTCCATTCCGGCGTTGGTGCTTCCTGTTAAAGTTACGGCCTTTATAACGGGGTTTTCAATAATGTTTTTAATGCTGGCACTGTCGGTTACCAGGGTTTGAAAAGCATAGTCCTGCAGTCCTGCCTCCAGTAAGATATCTTCTATAGCCAGGGCACAGCCTGTTACATTAGAGGCATGTTTAAGTAGAGCACAATTGCCGGCCATTAAGCCGGGGGCGAGAAAACGAAAGGCCTGCCAAAAGGGAAAGTTCCAGGGCATGATGGCCAAAATAACGCCCAAGGGTTGAAAGCTGACATAGCTGCGTGTAGCCTCGGTGGCAATCTGATCATCCTTGAGAAACTTCTCCCCATTTTCTGCATAGTATTCGCATACTTTAGCGCATTTCTCAATCTCATCCATGCCTTGTTTTAGGGGTTTACCCATCTCCAGGGCCATCAGTTCTGCCAATGCAGGTTGGCGTTTGCGCAACACTGCGGCAGCATTTTTAAGCAGCACAGCACGTTCTTTAAAAATAGAATTTCGCCACAGTACAAAGGCCGCCTGTGCCTGTTCAATTTTCTTATTTATAGTTGCAGGAGTATCTTTTTTATAGGTTTTAATGACTTCGCCATTTACCGGATTGATTGATTGCATGCTCATGTAATAAATTTAGGCATTATTGAACTAATTTTCTACATTTAAAGCCTATGATTTTACTGCAGAACGAATTTATTAAAGCCACTTTTATTCATAAAGGCGCAGAATTAAAAAGCCTTGTGAGCCAGGAAACCAAGCTGGAATACATGTGGAGTGCCGATCCTGATTATTGGGCTAAAACAAGTCCTGTTTTATTTCCCATTGTTGGTGCCTTAAAAGAAGATTCTTATACCTATCAGGAAAAGGAATATGCCTTATCCAGGCATGGTTTTGCGCGCGACATGAATTTTTCTCTGCAACAAATCAGTGACGAAGAAATTTTATTTAGCCTCGAGGATAGTCAGGAAACCCTGCTCCATTACCCATTTTCGTTCCAACTAGGCATCAGGTACAAGTTAGCGGGAGCAAGTTTAACCTGCACTTACGAAGTACTCAATAAAGGGACAGCGCCCATGTTATTTTCTATTGGTGCCCACCCTGCATTTGCTGTGCCCTTGACAAAAGAACATCAGTATGCAGACTACTATTTACTTTTCAACAAAGATAGTGAACTACGCACGCATCAAATTGAAGGTAACCTTATTGGCACCCATACTGCGGTTATTGAACTTCAAGAAGGAAAGCTGGTCTTAGCACATGACTTGTTTAAAAAAGATGCGCTGGTGGTTAAAGAGCTAAAAAGTGATCGTATTTCACTGCTGAATACCAAGGATGACCATGGCTTGCATTTTGATTTTCAGGACTTCCCTTATTTTGGAATCTGGGCAGCAAATGAAGCAGATTTTGTTTGTTTAGAACCCTGGTGCGGTATTGCCGACAGCGTAAATCATAATGGTAAACTGGAAGATAAAGAAGGAATAGTTTCCTTAATGCCTCAAACACAATGGAAAAGGAATTGGAAAATTTCGATAAGCTGATCTACTTAACATACAAATTATTGCTATATTTGATAGGTTTCATTTACGAAGTATAGTTTATGGTTAATTCTTATAGTTTGCCTGCTGATACGATATACGATTGGTTTTCCAAGATAGCAGCTATGTCCTTAAATGTCCCTGTGGCATTCATTACGTTCAGGGAACCGAATAAATTACTGTTAAAATCATCATTTGGTGTTAATCCAGAGGAAATAGGTTTCGTCAATGAAGAGAGGTCTTCCTCGGTTACCATTAATGGTTTTGATGTTCAGTTTTTTTCTTCAGCACCACTGGTTTCTTCCACGGGTGTCGTTTTTGGTGATTTATGTATTGTAGATCAGCAATCAAGGGAAGTTACAGAAAGAGAGGAACAATTGCTACAAGAATTTGCCCATATGACTTATGCCTATATGGAAAGCCGTATAGAAGTAGCTTTAGCAATGAAACAGCAAAACCAGTTGCTGCAGATGGCTGCGCATGATTTAAAAAATCCGCTGACCACCATTCCTGTACGTGCAGATTTAATTAAACTTAAGAAACATGATCCTGAAGCTGTAGACCGCATGTGTGACCAGGTGAAAAATGCTGGCTTGAGCATGACCCGCATCATCGATGATTTATTATCAGCTGCGCGTTATGAATCAGGGAAATTTACTTTATATACCCTTAAGTTAGACTTTGCTGCCTTAGTAGCCCAGATTGTAGATGTTAATGAAACCCTGGCCAGTCATAAAGGGCAGACCCTTACCTTGCAGGTTAACAACAGGCCTTTTGTACATGCTGATGAGCAGCGTTTAACAGAGGTTATAGATAACCTGATCAACAATGCTATCAAATATTCACCAAAAGGAGGGCAGATCAATGTAATTGTAGCTCAACAAGATGGTAGAGCCATATTGCAAGTCCAGGATAATGGTCCCGGACTTACGAATGAGGATAAAGGGGGTATGTTTCTACCCTTTTCAAAACTGAGTGCCCACCCAACAGGTAATGAAACTTCTACGGGTTTGGGTCTTTCCATTGTGAAACAACTTGTTGATGCTCACAACGGACAGGTTTGGGCAGAAAGTGATGGAGCCGGTAAAGGCTCCAGTTTTTTCGTTGAAATTCCTTCTTTATATTAAACAGGTAAGTTTATACCTTCGGGGTGTAAATTCAGGGCATGTGTAGTTTGCGTTCTGATTTTTTCACTCAATGCAGCATCCTTGCTTAAAGACTGTCCGTAGGTAGGTATCATTTTTTGAAGCTTCTGTTGCCACTCAGCAGTTTTTAATTGCTCAGGGAAACAACGTCCCAATAAATTAAGCATAATAGATACTGCTGTAGAAGCACCAGGTGAAGCACCCAATAAGGCAGCAATAGAGCCATCAGCAGCACTCACTACCTCTGTACCGAATTCTAAAACACCACCATGTTCAGCATCTTTTTTGATCACCTGCACACGCTGACCTGCATTTTCTAATTCCCAGTCTTCCATTCTTGCGTTTGGCAGGTATTCTTTTAAAGCACCCAGGCGTTCATCATCAGATTGTCTGATCTGGTTAATTAAATATTTTGTAAGCGGGATGTTTTTCAATCCTGCGGATATCATAGGATATATATTGTCGGCCTTGATAGATAGTGGTAAATCCAATAAAGAGCCTTTCTTCAAGAAACGGGTAGAAAAGCCAGCATAAGGGCCAAATAACAAGGCCTTTTTACCATCAATCATACGGGTGTCAAGGTGGGGAACAGACATTGGAGGAGAGCCTACCGATGCTTTACCATAAACTTTTGCGTTATGGCGTTCTATCACCTCAGGGTTTATACATTTTAACCATTGTCCACTCACCGGGAAACCACCAAAGCCTTTACCTTCAGCGATATCAGATTTTTCTAACAGCGGTAGAGAACCACCACCAGCACCAATGAAAACAAACTTTGCTTTAACTACTCTTCTTTTGCCGGTCGCCTCGTTTCTTACTTTAACTTCCCAAAGGCCGTTAATCTGGCGTAGCTTTTTAACTTCATGGTTAAAGTGAAGTTTAACATTGCTTTTTGTTTCCAGTGAACTGAACATCATATTGGTCAGTGCACCAAAATTAACGTCTGTACCTAAAGTCATCCTGGTGGCTGCAACAGGTTCTTCTTCAGACCTGCCTTCCATCACCAAGGGAATCCATTCTTCGAGCACTTTGCGCTCTTCGGTATAAGTCATGCCCTCAAAGAGATGGCATTTTTGAAGCTCTTTATATCTTTCTTTTAAAAAGGCTACATTTTTTTCGCCCCACACAAAACTCATGTGAGGAATAGTTTTGATAAATTTTTCTGGTGAATCAATCAGCCTGTTCTGAATAAGGAAGGACCAAAATTGTTTTGATACTTCAAAAGATTCTGCAATCTTAACTGCTTTTGTAATATCTACGGTGCCGTCTGCACGCTGAGGGGTGTAATTTAGCTCACAGAAAGCAGAGTGACCTGTACCTGCATTATTCCAGGCGTCAGAGCTTTCTGCTGCTGCTACATCTAAACGTTCAAAGATCTCGATACTTAGATCAGGATTTAACTCTTTTAACAGTACACCTAAGGTGGCGCTCATAATGCCCGCACCAATTAACACTACATCCGTGGCTTCTTCAGAATTATTTATTATGCTACTCATGTCTTTAGTTGAATTAAACAAAAATACATAAAAACTTTTTTCGTGGCTTTGTCTTTTAGTAATGTTAACGCCATATTCTGAAAAAAATAGTTATGCAAAAAATATTTTTGTGAATTGTTTCTAAGTATTTCTTGTTTTAACTCACTATAAATCAAGGTGTTGATCTATGAGGACGGGTGTTTTTAGCTAACGTTTATTGACTGTGAATGAATTATTTTAAAAAAAAAGTAAAAAATATAACCACTGTAACAATAAAGAAATATATTTTTACAATACTAAACCGAATATTATGACTTACAAATACAAAATTGAGGAGTTTCTGGAAAATCTTCCTGTAAAGCAAAACAAGATCCTGGTTAATCAAATTCCAGAGATATTAGGGGTATCTTACAATACCTTCCGTAATTATTGTAAAATACCTATAAACAGCAAAAAGGACATGCCCTATGAGTGTGTGCGCAAACTGGAGATTCTCTTTGGTATGACACAGGGCGAATTAACCAATGTACCTACTGTAGGAGAACATTATATGGAACTGGTGAAGAGAAATCCGGTTAGGAAAGAGATGGATGTTTTTTCAACGTAATCACGGTAATTTCCGGCCAGATGCCAATTCTTCCGGAGAAGCCTAAAAAGCCAAATCCGCGGTTGATATTAAGGTAGCGGTTGTTTTCTTTTTTAATACCCGCCCAGTGGGCATAGCGGTATTTTACAGGACTCCACTTGATGCCAAAGGCTTCCAGGCCAAATTGCATACCATGGGTATGCCCTGATAACGTGAGCTGTATTTTTACAGCGAAATTTTTAACCTGCTCTTCCCAATGTGATGGATCATGTGAAAGAAGAATTTTGAAATCATTAGAATCAACATTATTTAACGCTTTTTGGAGATCTCCACGCTCTCCAAAACCTAACCCCCAGTTCTCAACGCCTGCTAATACAATTTTTTCGCCGTCTTTATGAAGATGGACATGCTCGTCTAATAACAGTCGGAAACCTAATGCTGCATGATGGTTTTTGAGCTGCTGTAAGTTCTCGCGCTTGTTGGCTTCACTTTCCCATTTTACATAGTCGCCATAATCATGGTTGCCTAAAATGGAAAACTGGCCGTAAGGTGCTTTGATTTGTGAGAAATAGCCGATCCAGGGCAGGATCTCTGCTGCTTTATTGTTGACCAAGTCACCCGTAAATACAAATAAATCAGAGGCTTGTTTGTTGATCAGGTCTATGCCCTTTTGGATAGCTTTGGGGTTATTGAAACTCCCGGCATGGATGTCGGAGATCTGGGTAATGGTAAAACCATCGAAGCTATCTGGAAGGTCATCAAAGTACAGATCATGCTTGATAACCCGGTAAGCATATTTCCCTTTACTCATGCCATGTACAAACAAGAAAAAAGTGAGGATGGACAGCAATGAAGCAAAGGCTACCCAATAGAAATTTCTTGGATGGTGGATCAGGAGCCTATAAATATCACCGGGAATCAGGATGATGACAAACACAATTTCTATACACAGCAGGATCAGAAAGGCATGGGTAGCAAATTTAAAAAAGCTGTCCATGCCACGGCTTTGGATTCTTTTGATGGCATAAATCAAGGAAATAGTGATACCTGCAATAAGGAGCCAGAACGAAAGTTCAAGCAAGGGACTGTTACTGTAGGTCTGTAAGCCTGATAAGACATATACATGGAGCAGGAGAAATAAAAAGAGAAGGGCCAGTATGATGAAGAAGTTGAATTGTTTTTTCATAATTTTTAATAATCACAAAAATACATTTAATGCTTTATATTTATGCCATGAACTATATGGACGCATTAGATCAGGTTAAAACCTATGTAACGGGACTTTTTAAAACAACAGCAAGGGAAAAACTATTTTACCACAACCTTTCTCATACAGAGAATGTAGTAGAAAATGCCGTGAAAATGGCTAACTATTATCAGCTTTCAGATAGGGAAACTTTTATACTTTCTGCCGCCTGCTGGTTCCACGATGTTGGTTATTTGCAGGGTTTTGACGAACATGAGCGCATAGGTGCAAAAGTGGCCAATGATTTTTTACTGGAGAAAAATGTAGGAAAGGACATTGTTGATGAGGTAGTTGCCTGTATTATGGCCACTAAAATGCCCCAGCAGCCGCAGGGACTTTTGCAGGAAATTATGTGCGACGCTGACCTGTACCATTTAGGAACACCCTTATTTAAAGAAATCAATAAAGAACTGCGCAATGAAATGGAGCTCATGTGTAATAAACACATCAGCAAGGAAGCCTGGCGTGAACAGAATATTAATTTTCTCCAGGGTCATCATTTCCATACCACCTATGCCCAAAAATTCCTTCAGGCAGGGAAAACAGCCAATATAAACGCCCTTCTCAAAAAGGCATCTTCAGTAGCCGACACAGATACAGAGGTGAAAAAAGAAGAGAAGAAAGATAAGGAAGTGAAGAAAGAAAAGAGTGATCGCCCAGAAAAAGGGATTGAAACGATGTTCAGGATAACTTCTACTAACCATCAGCGGCTGAGTGATATGGCCGATAATAAGGCGCATATCATGATCTCTACTAACTCAATTATTCTTTCTGTGATCCTGAGTATCTTGTTGCGAAAGTTAGAAGATAACCCTCACCTGATTTTACCCACCTTAATTTTGCTCATCATCTGTGTGGTGACCATGGTATTCTCCATTTTAGCAACGCGGCCAACAATTCCTTCAGGTACTTTTACCGAAAGTGAAATCAAAGCCAAAAGCGTCAATCTTTTGTTCTTTGGTAACTTTTATAAAATGAGCTTGCCAGATTACCAGAAAGGCATGTTAAAGTTAATGGATGACCGTGATTTTCTATACGGAAGTTTAATTAAAGATTTACACAGCCAGGGGGTAGTACTTGGCCGTAAATACCGACTATTGCGTGTAGCTTATAATGTTTTTATGTTTGGAATTGTTGCATCGGTTTTGGCGTTTATGATTGCCATGTTATGGATAGCGATTTAATTTTAATTAAACCAGAGAATGAAAAATGCATTATAAAAGCCAAATTCTTTTACCTGTCATATTGCTCATGTTAGCACTGGCCTGTAAACCAGCTATAGATAAATATACATCACCACCGGGTTATAACCTGAAGAAACCTGAAAAGTTTAACATGCCAGAAAGCTTGCTTGAAATTAGCGGCATTGCCTTTCACCAGGGAAAAAGCGATACTGTTTATTCTGTACAGGATGAAAATGGACGTATATTTAAACAGATCTGGGGGCAAAAAAAACAAACAAGCCTGAAGTTTGCTAAAAAAGGTGATTATGAAGACCTCACTATTTTAAAAGACAGCGTATTTGTGTTGAAGAGCTCAGGAAGCCTTATCGCTTTCCCTTTGTCGGCCATGGAGCTGAAAGAAACCGAACAGGTGAAAGAGTGGGGGAAAATACTTCCGAAAGGCGAATACGAAAGTTTATATGCTGACCAGGAAAAACAATTGTTATATGTCATCTGTAAAGATTGTAAGGTAGACAACAAAACAAAGAATGCTACCGGTTATGTATTACAATACAAAGGAGGCAGTGAGGACATGGAAATCGCGTCAACTTTCATCATTTACGGACAAGAAGTTGAAGCTTATGGACCAGATATTAAATCGGGTTTAAAAACATCGGCACTGGCACAAAATCCTCGTACAAAAGAGTGGTATATCCTCTCTTCGGTTCATAAATTGTTAGTCATTGCTGCTGCAGATTGGAAAATTAAAGCCGTTCATGCTTTGCCGCCCAGTACGTTTAACCAGCCTGAAGGAATTGCCTTTGACAAGGAGGGCAATTTGTTCATTTCCAATGAAGGAGATGAGATCAGTTCTGGCAATATCCTAAAGTTTACTTACCAGCCTTGATCATAAAACCAATGAAAAAGCTACTCCTCTTTCTGCTTATTCTTTGTTGCGTTGAGCATTTACAAGCACAACAGGATGAGTCCATCCTTTCGAGGATCATCTTTATTGGCGATGCCGGCGAAATACATGCCGAGCAAACCGCGGTCATCAAACATGCTGCAGCGCAAATTATAAAGGGTAAAACACAGGTGATGTTCCTCGGCGATAACATCTACCCTAAAGGCATGGGCTTACCCGGCAGCGCAGAGGAGGAGCAGACGAAAAATATATTGCGCTCACAATTCCAGCCTATGCGAAAAAACGGGGCCCCGGTTTATTTTATTCCGGGTAACCACGATTGGGATGACTCAGGGCGCAACGGACTGGCAAAGATCAAAAGACAGTGGGCTTTTTTAAAGGAACAAAATGACAGCCAGCTTAAAATGGTGCCGCCAAATGGTTGTCCCGATCCTATAGAAATTAAGGTTTCGCCAAAACTCACCATGATTGTGTTCGACAGTGAATGGTGGTTGTTTCCCCATGACAAGGAAAATGCCATCGCCAATTGCGATTGCAACAGCAAGGAAGCCGTATTGGCACGTTTCAGGAGGCTGAAGGAACAGAATAAAGATAAAGTTATCCTGCTGCTCTCACACCATCCTTTTCAATCGTATGGTGCCCATGGCGGCTATTTTAGAATCCCCATTATTGGGGATATTTACAGAGCCGTTCGCTTAGCTTTATTTTCACGTGAAGATCTTCCTCATCCCCGCTACCGGGAAATGATAGATAAAATTAGTGGAATCTTCAATAGTGCGCCCAATGTTATTTATGTTGCCGGGCATGAGCATGGTTTACAGCTCATCAAAAGTAAAAAAATACAGATCATCAGCGGGTCAGCGTCAAAAAAAAGTTCGGTGTTTAAAGGAGAAAACTCGTTATTTGCATCAAATAAGCCGGGGTATGTCATTGCAGACTTAATGCCCGGGCAAATGCTCAAACTCACTTTTTTTAACGACAAAGGAACAGGTATAAAGAAGGTGTTCACACATATAATAAATACAAATGCAAGCCATAAAGCTAGATCTCAATAAATCCGTCGATGGCACTGCTTGTGATATTGGCGTACACGTTAAGTTTTCTTTTCGGCCGTTCATAGATTACATCACCCGAAAAGCGGAGACTGAAAAAACTGCCAAGGTGGTTTTCTATCAATATATATTAAAGAAATTCAAGGCATACCCTGAAGTGTCGCAGCCTATACAAGCAAATCAGCTGCAACATTATAAGCCGCTTTTTGAACTGGTCTATTCGGCAGTGTCGCCCTTACTCCACACGGAAAGCAATCACCTCTGGGCAATAGGGGAACCTGTATGCCCTTGTTTTTATTCAGGCACAAATGCTTTTTATAAGGAACTGCTGGATAGCAATACCGGGCAGTTAAAGGCCGACTTAAGGCTGCCTAATGCGGTGGACATGAAAAAAAGCTTACTCACCAGTTTCTATAACCTGGTGCTCGAGCGCTTTTATAATTTCAATTTTACGGTAAGCAATTTCACGGTAAAGTCGATCATGGACACGGAGACGAAACTGCTGAAATACTATCGTTTTAATGTAGACAACCGCTTTCTGGAAATCAACTATAATGGGGAGCTGCCTGAATTAAAGCTGCAGCATATCAAAGATAAACTTTGGAACGAGGCCAATAGCCTGCAAATTCTGCAAACCTTATTACCTCCGGAAAAATTCAGTATCCAGGGAATAGCCATTGTCAACCTCATCGATGTAACGGGAGAATATGCGCTGGAAACAGTCAAAAATGTAATCATTAAACACCAGAAATCAGTTTCCGGCGCTTTAGTAACTCCCATAGAAATAGCCCTGCAAACCCTCGTGGGCTGTGCTGATGTCCAGTTTAGGTTGTTACCGTTTCTTCGCCTTAATGGTAAATATGTAATGAACAATCACAATGGCTTTGAGAGTGTGGTATTGAAGCTCACCAATACCAATGTGAAGCATCAGCTGCTTTACAAAAAGCGAATGAAGTTATACCTTGAAAACCCTCGCAGGCTTATTTTTCCGGAAATTACTGAAGAGGAGCAACGTGATTTCCCCATATTGAGGTTACTATACCAGGATGGGATCACTTCCTATGCCATCTTTCCTTTATATTTTAATGGCAACCTGGTGGGTGGGATAGAGGTTTATACCAGGGATCCGGAGAAATTTAAAAATTACATACTCTCCAAGCTGGAAACGGCTTTTTCTTTACTCAGCCAGCTCATGCAAAACCTGATGACGGATTTTGAACAGGAACTTTCCAATGTCATCACCGATAAGTTTACCTCTTTGCAGCCTGCCGTGCGCTGGCGTTTTCAGGAGGCAGCTTACAATTACCTCTCTTCAGGTGCCCAGAAACAGAACTTACCTATAGAGAAGGTCTTTTTTGAAAATGTACAGCCTTTTTATGGTGCCATAGATATTAAAGACTCCAGTATCAAACGCAACTTTGCCTTACGTACTGATCTTCAACATCATTTAAAACTGCTCAAAGCTTTATTGGTGAATATTCAGCAGGTGTGCACCAGGGAATTGAAAGATAAGATTGTTCATCAAGTGAAGGAGAGTGAACTGGAAGGGATGGAAGAAATTTCAGACAGGCAGATCATGCAGATGGAAGATTACCTGACCCGCCAGCTGCCAGCTGAATTGTCGCTTTTTGCACAGGAACATCCTGAGTTAAAAGAGTTGATTAACGCCTATTTGGCTATCCTTACTGATAAGGAGAAGTTGTATCACCATAGCCTGCGCTATGAGGAAAGCATGCGGCAAATCAACCAGGTCATTACACAGCACCTTGAATCCTACAATGCTGCTGTTCAGGCTATTTTCCCTTGTTATTTTGAAAAATTCAGAACAGATGGCGTGGAATTTGACCTTTATATGGGGCAGAGTATTGCACCTGAGCAGACCATGCCCAAAGATTTAAAATATACCTTAAGGCTGATGCAGTTGGAAGTGATGGCCAACATTTCAAGGGCAACCACAGCAATGGCACCAGAGCTTGCCATTTACATGCAAACCACGCAGTTGATCTTTGTTTATGAAAAGTTGATCGATATTAGCTTCAGGGTAGATGAGCAAAGGTTTGATGTGGAAGGAAGTTATAACATCCGTTACCAGATGGTGAAAAAAAGGATTGATAAGGCCCATAGAAAAGACACACAAGAACGTCTTACGCAACCTGGAAAAATCACCATTATTTACTTCAACAGCTGGGAAGGCACAGAATATGTAGCATATATCAAAAAGTTGCAGCAACAGCAATTGTTACAGGATGACCTGGAGTATATTGATGTGGAAGAGTTACAAGGTGTAGAAGGTTTAAAAGCATTAAGAGTAGGGGTCGTACCTGATCATAAAGATTTATAAAATGAAGAAACTTCTCCTGGTGTTTTTAGCGTGTTCATGCTACTTGTCTACTTATGCCCAGCAAAAAAAGGCAAGCGATTCTATTGTTGTTGCCATTGCCCCTGAATATGACCAGGTAGGGAAAAGTCACCGTTTATTTCTGGGCGACAACTACCGCAAGTTATGGGCTACACCAGTGAAAATGCGGATACTGGACATCAGGAAAGAACGCGGAGGATTAACTATAGCTAAATTGGGTGGCGGCAACCAAACACGATCCATACGATTTGCTGATCCACAGGGTAAAGAATGGGTGCTGCGCACTATACAGAAATACCCCGAAAGAGGCTTGCCTGAAAATTTAAGGCCTACTATTGCCAAAAAGATTGTTCAAGATCAGGTGTCTACAGGGCACCCCTTTGCAGCTTTGGTTGTGCCACCATTGGCAACAGCATTGCAGCTTCCACATGCTAATCCTGAAATCGTATATGTTGCCGATGATCCCGGGTTAATGGAATACCAGAAGGATTTTGCCAATGCGGCCTATTTATTCGAAGAGCGGGAACCCCTGAATGTGGAAGAAACGGATAATACAGATAAAGTACAGAAGAAATTACAACAGAACAATGATAACCGCACTAACCAGAAATTAACGTTAAGGGCGCGGTTGCTTGATTTTGTGATTGGCGACTGGGACAGGCATGAAGATAACTGGCGCTGGCTGCCACTGAAAGATGCCGATGGCACATTATACACACCCATCCCCAGAGATAGGGACAAGGTTTTCTATAAAACTACAGGTGTATTTCCCTGGATACTTTCGCACCAATGGTTAAAATCCAACTTACAGCCTTACAGTGAAAACATTAGAGACATCAATGGCTGGAATTTCAACGCCCGTTTTTTTGACCGTTATTTTTTAAATGAATTAAGTGCTGAAGATTGGCTGGAAGAAGTAACGATAGTTCAAAAGGCCATTACCCCAACCCTAGTGGAGCAAGCCATTCACTTAATGCCGCCCGCTGTGGTTGCGCAAAGTGGCGCAGAGGTGAGCACAGCCTTGAACGGCAGGGTAGCCAGATTGAAAGACCTCGCTATGGAATATTATCATTTCCTGTCAGAAAAGGTAGAAATTCCTGCTTCTGACAAAAGGGAGAAGTTTGAGCTGGATTATCAAAATGATGGCAGCCTGAAGCTGACCATCAGAAATATCAAAAAAGACGGCACTATAGGTAGAAAACTATACGACCGTAACTTCAATCCCGCGGTGACTAAGGAAATCAGGCTTTATGGCTTTGGTGGGGAGGATCTTTTTGAGTTGAAGGGCACTGAGAAGTCTAAGATCAAGGTGAGGATGATAGGTGGCGATGGTGCTGATCAGTTTGCTATTGCTTCAGATTTCGCCAATAAAAACAGAACTTATATTTATGACAGGACCGACGGTGGAAACAATTTACCTCCAGCAGGTTTAGCCAAATTACGTTTAGCCAATGACACCTTAGTCAATCAATATGATAAAAGAAGCTTTATGTTCGACAGATTTGGTCCGCAGTTTCGCTTCAACTATAGCCTTGACCAGGGGCTCCAAATTGGTGCTGGCCTCATTTATGAAAAGCAGGGATTCAGGAAAACACCTTATGCCTTTAAGCAAGAATTCTGGGCCACTTATACCACAGGGCGCGAATCTTTTATCTTAAACTATGCCGGAGATTTTAAAAAAGTTATTGGGGAAAACGACCTTAAAGTAGATGTCAATTTGTTGGGGCCTAATAATTTAAGTAACTTCTATGGTATAGGAAATGAAACGGAATTTGTAGATGAAGGTGAGAAGGAAATGCCATATTACCGCAACCGCTATGATTATTTAACGGCAGATGTTAAGCTGGCCCGTGCTTTAGGCTCTAAAATGAAAGTTGAAGGGGGACTTTCCAGTGAATTCTACACGAGTAAACTTTCTTCTAATGAGCAGCGCTTTTTGAAGGACTTTAATTTGCTGAACCCTGATCAGGAAGTTTTTAGAGACCGTACCTATGTAGGGTTGGCAACGAATTTAATTTACGACAGCCGTGATGCTGTAGCCATTCCATCCAAAGGAATTTACTGGAAAACAGGCCTGAGCTATAAAACAGAATTAGGGGGTTTGGAAGATCAATATGGTAAAATTCAAACAGAATTCAGATTTTATCTACATCCTGGTAGTTCCAACGTGGTAATTGCCAATCGTATTGGTGGAGGGGTAACTTTTGGTGAGCCCACCTTTTACCAGCGGATGCAATTAGGAGGGTCGCATACGTTGAGGGGTTTCCACAGCAATCGTTTTACCGGAAAAGCTATGGCTTATTACAACCTGGAGCTGAGGCTGAAACTGTTTAACTTCACCTCTTATATCGTACCGGGCGCTGTAGGGTTAATTGCTTTTAATGATATCGGCAGGGTATGGGAGCCTCATGAAGATTCTAAGAAATGGCATGATGGCTATGGTGGTGGCCTATACGTGATTCCGGCAGAGTTATTGCTTATTCAAGCTGCGGTGGGGGTATCAAAAGAAGGTGCCTTACCGTACATTTCTATAGGCTTTAATTTTTAACGTATATATGCAGAAAAAGATAGTGATAATTGGCGGAGGCTTTGCCGGCATTAACCTGGCTAAAAGTCTTTCAAAAAATGCTGCTTTCCATATTACTGTGGTCGATAAAAACAATTATAACTTTTTTCCGCCCTTAATTTACCAGGTTGCTACAGGCTTTTTGGAGCCCTCCAGCATCAGCTATCCTTTCAGAAAGCTTTTTGCGAGTAGAAAAAACCTCCATTTCAGGCTCGGTAAATTAAAGCAAGTGATGCCCGGATCGCAAAAGATCATGCTCGACAATGGCGAATTGACCTATGATGAGCTTGTATTTGCCACTGGTGCAGAAACAAACTTCTTTGGCAACGAGCATATCAAAAAGAATGCGATCCCTATGAAAACGCTGAGTGATGCTATATCTATGCGTAACACCTTATTGATGCGTTTAGAACAAGCCTCCATTTCAGAAGACCCTGTGGAGATTGAAAAGTTACTTACCCTGGTGGTTGCCGGTGGAGGCCCTACTGGGGTGGAAATTTCAGGCATGTTTGCAGAAATGAAACTAGGCATCCTGAGAAAGGATTATCCTGAACTTGCTGGAAAATCTGGCGGGATTTACCTGGTGGATGGTGGCAATTTTGTATTGTCGCCCATGAGTACCAATTCCCAACATTATACTACAGAAGCTTTGCAAAAACTGGGTGTACAGCTCATCATGAATATGCATGTCGATGATTTTGTTGATGACCAGGTACTGCTTTCTGATGGCAGGGTTATTCATGCTAAAAACCTGATTTGGGCAGCGGGGGTTACTGCAAAAGTATTTGAGGGCATACCTGCAGAAAGTATAGGCAGGGGCAAAAGAATGCTGGTTAATGAATTTAACCAGGTGGCTGGCTTACAGCATGTCTATGCCATTGGCGATACCTGTTTGCAAACTACCGATGCTAATTACACTGAAGGACATCCCCAGGTGGCTCAGGTAGCTATACAGCAAGGTAGAAACCTCAGCAAAAACTTAATCCTTCAGCTCAACAACAAACCTATGCGGGCCTTTAGCTATACCGATAAGGGGAGTGTCGCCATTATAGGAAGCAATAAAGCTGTGGCCGATTTAGGTGGTTCAAAAGTACACCTCAATGGTTTTTTTGCCTGGCTGGCATGGCTATTTATCCACCTGATTGCGCTGATCACTTACAGAAACCGGCTAACAACATTCTGGAACTGGATGATTGCCTATTTCTCCAAAGATCAATCGCTGCGAATGATCATCAGGCCTGCCGAAGAGGAGGTTTCCTAAATTATGCTTTCCTGCAGGAGGTGCTGAAAACGATTGCGTAAATTTAACAGTCAAACATCGAAATTTGTGCCCTTATTTATTTGTCCATAGCATAAATAAATATACATTTGAGTTGATCTAAACTAAAATGAGCACTTTACATTTTCTGGATTACGTTGTATTTCTAGTCTACTTTGTTATTGTTTCTGCTTACGGTTTTTGGATTTATTACAAGAAAAAATCAGCAAAGCGCGATTCCAAAGATTACTTCCTTGCTGAAGGTTCCCTGACGTGGTGGGCCATTGGTGCCTCCTTGATTGCATCTAATATTTCTGCTGAGCAGATGATTGGAATGAGTGGTTCCGGTTTCAAACTCGGTTTGGCTATATCGGCCTATGAATGGATGGCTGCAGCTACCTTAATTGTGGTAGCCATATTCTTTATGCCCGTCTACCTCAAGAATAAGATCTTTACCATGCCCCAGTTTTTAAGTCAGCGTTACAATGAAAATGTGGCGATGATTATGGCTGTTTTCTGGCTGGCCTTATATATTGTGGTCAACTTAATGTCTATTCTGTATTTGGGCGCCCTTGCCATCAGTGGTATCTCGGGCTTAGACATTACCCTCTGTATTTTTGCCCTTGCCCTTTTCGCTATTTTCATTACCCTCGGGGGAATGAAAGTAATAGGCTATACTGACGTGATCCAGGTGTTTTTTCTTGTCCTGGGTGGCATGGTAGCTACTTACCTGGCCTTGAACCTGATTTCTGACCAGCAAGGGATCATCAAAGGATTCTCTATTTTAACCAATGGTGCTTCAGAACATTTTAACCTGATTTTTAAGAAGGATAACCCGAATTACATGGACTTGCCGGGCTTAAGTGTTATAATTGGGGGCATGTGGATTGCTAACCTGAGTTACTGGGGTTGCAACCAATACATCACCCAAAGAGCATTAGGTGCATCTTTACCTGTGGCACGGTCAGGATTATTGTTTGCTGCTTTTTTAAAAATGCTGATGCCTGTTATTGTCGTTATTCCCGGTATTGCGGTTTACTATATCATCAAAGAAGATCTGGGTGGCATCAATAAAGATAGCTTGCTGTCTACCTCTGGCGTTCAGGATCCCAATAAAGCTTATCCCGCCTTGTTGCAATTATTACCCCAGGGATTAAAAGGTTTATCTTTTGCAGCATTAACCGCTGCTATTGTGGCCTCCCTTGCAGGAAAAGCCAATAGTATTGCCACTATTTTTACTTACGACATTTACAAAAAGGCATTCAACCCTGCAGCCAGTGAGCGTAAAATGGTAAATATAGGGAAGATTACAGTGGTCATTGCCATGTTTTTGGCCGTTACCTTGTCTTTAATTGTTGGCGATGCTTTGATGGGTGAGGGAAAACAAGGGTTTCAATATATCCAGGAATACACGGGCTTTGTATCGCCGGGCATCTTTGCCATGTTTATACTTGGTTTTTTCTGGAAAAAGACAACTTCCAGTGCAGCCATGTTTGCAACTATTGGTGGCTTCCTGATGTCTGTACTGCTCAAGTTTTTACCGGGCTGGATAGATTTAGACTTCTTATATCCCTACGGCTGGGGTGTAGCCAACAGCAGCGGCCTGTTCGAGATCCCTTTTATGGACCGCATGGTTATCGTATTTATTTTCTGCCTCATCGGCATGTACCTCATCAGCATTTACGAACATAAAAAAGGGGTGGTCAGCAAAGGCCTGGAAATAGATGCTTCCATGTTTAAAGTTTCCACACCTTTCGCTATTGGCTCTTTAATCATCCTGATTTTACTGGTAGCCCTTTATTCTGCCTTCTGGTAAAGGCCATCTCCAAAATAGATTTACATAAAATTTATACATATATACAGAATGAATCAACAAAAATTACTTCAAACATGGCGTTGGTATGGGCCTTCAGATCCAGTATCCTTACAAGATGTAAAACAAGCGGGTGCTACAGGAATTGTTTCTGCTTTACATCAGGTACCACATGGTGAAATATGGCCTGTGGACGCTATTTTAGAAAGAAAAGCCATTATTGAAGCAGCAGGCTTAGCCTGGGCAGTGGTAGAAAGTCTTCCCATCCACGAAGCTATTAAAACTCGCAGAGCCGATGCAGCGCTATATATTGAAAATTACAAACAATCTTTGATCAACTTATCGCAATGTGGTTTGCATACCATTTGCTATAATTTTATGCCTGTATTGGATTGGACACGTACACAGTTAGATTTAACCATGACTGATGGCTCTAAAGCTTTGTATTTTAACTGGATCGATCTGGCTATTTTTGATCTCTATATTTTAAAAAGAGAAGGTGCGGCGGCAGATTACAGTGAAAGCATCCAACAACAAGCTGGAGCTCGTTTGAAGACCCTTTCTGATGCGCAGTTAGAGGACTTGAGAATCAATGTGCTCATGGGAATTCCCAATGAGAAGGAAATTGAAATTGAAGCGCTGAGAAACAGCATTGATGTGTATAAAGCAATAGGCACACAGGGATTGAAAGATAACCTTGTTTATTTTCTTTCTCAGATTGCCGAAACCTGCGATAGCCATGGAATGAAAATGGCCATCCACCCGGATGATCCTCCTTATCCTATTTTAGGCTTACCTCGTATAGCCAGTACAAAAGAAGATTTGGTGTATATCCTTAAAAATGTAGACCAGCCTTTTAACGGTATTTGCTATTGCACAGGCTCTTTAGGTGCAGGGGTAACTAATGATGTCGTTGATATTTTTGATGCCATTAAAGAACGTGTATATTTCCTTCACTTAAGAAATGTAACTAAAGATGAAGAAGGCAATTTCTACGAGGCTGATCATTTAGGTGGCGATGTAAACATGTTTGAGGTGATGAAGGCAGTGACTGCTGAAAACCAAAAACGTGATACACCCATTCCATTCAGGCCAGACCATGGTCACCAGATGTTAGACGATTTAAATAAAGTCACCAATCCTGGTTATTCGGCTATTGGGCGCTTACGCGGCTTAGCAGAGTTGCGCGGTTTAGAAGTAGGCGTTACCGGAAATTACTAAATCCTTTTTTAACGATGATCCATCAGGTCATGAACATTTTTTGGTTGATGACCTGACCTGGATACTTGTATCCAGAAGAATAGTTTCAAAATCTGAAGGGGAGCCAGATCTTTTGATACTTTCAATCAATTTCTGTGCTGCGGTTCGCCCAATTTCATAAGTCGGCTGTCTAACTGTGGTCAGCGGAGGGTGAAAGGCATCAGCCATTTCTGTATTGCTAAAGCCTATAAAGGCTAAATCTGAGGGCACCTCGTATTTTGACTGTGCCAGCACAGATACACACTTTAGGGTAATCTGATCTGTGGCGGTTAACAGCGCATCAGGTTTATCGGGCAGCAGCATCAAACTGTTAATGATCTCTTCAAGGTCATCTGTTGAAAAATCAACATACCTTACATAGGCTTCGTTATAGGTAATATGATGGTCTTTCAAAGCCTTTAAATAGCCATTTAAACGTTCGCTGGTAATACTTAACTTTGTGTTGGTATTGAGGTGAGCAATTTTGCGGTAACCGTTATTAATTAAATGTACCGTGGCCTCATAAGCACCTTTAAAATTATTTGAGGCTACTTTATTGGTGTGGATATGCTCGCTGAGCCGATCAAACACAACAATGGGAATACCTGCTTTTTGCAGATCCTGTAGCTTCTCGAAGTTTGTGTTTTGATAGGCAGGGGAGATCAGTAAACCATCAATTCCACTTGCATAGAGCAGGTCAATACATTCATTTTCATGTTCCTGCAGTTCCTTACTTTGCATAATGATCAACTGGTAGCCTTTCTCGCTACAATAGCTATCAATACCTTCCAGCATTTGTGCTACATATTGATTGTTGAGCGAACAGATGATGACGCCAATGGTTCTGCTTTTACCTTCTTTAAGGCTGCGCGCCATGCGGTTGGGCACAAAGTTATGTGTTCTGGCATAGTCAAGAACTGCTTTCTTCGTCTCTGCACTAATCTGGTAATTATCTCTTAAGGCTCTGGAAACCGTAGATACAGAAACCTTTAAGGCCAGTGCGATGTCTTTTAAGGTGATGTTTTTTTTCATGCGCTGCAAACAAATCCAGAATTAACTACGGATGTCAAGCACGGTATCTAAAACCATGTGCTCAAACTCACTCACAGGATACTTACTTTCAATTAAATTGAGTAGCTTTTCTGTGGCAATTTGTCCTATTTCATAAGCTGGCTGTCGTACTGCCGTTAATGGAGGGGTGAGCAGACCGAGAACCTCGGCATTACTGAAACCTGTGATGGCAATGTCAGTGGGGATTTTGATGTTTAAATTTTTAAACACCATTAAACAGCCCAGGCTTAGCCTGTCGCCAGCTACAAAGATTGCATCTGGCCGATCCTGCATGTTCATCAGTTCTTTAATGGCGTCTTCCATCTCCTCATAAAACATTCCACCATGCGGACAATGTTTTAAGTAAGCTTCATTAAAGGGGATGCCGTGTTTTTCCAATGCTTTTTTATAGCCTTGAAGCCTTTCAATACTGATAGAAAGATGATCTGAACTTGTTAAATGGGCAATTTTTCTATACCCCTGGATGATGAGGTGTTCCGTTGCATCGAAGGCGCCTTTTTCATTATTGGCAACAATCTTATGTGTTTCAATTTCTTCGGGTACGCGGTCAAAAAAGACGATGGGCAAACCACGTTTATGCAGGGCTTTAAGGTGAGAGATGTCTCTTGTTTCGGCCGATAAAGACACCAGCAAGCCATCAACAGAACGGGAAGCCAAATGCTGGATATTTATTTTCTCACGGTCGTAAGACTCATGTGTTTGTGTAATAATAACGTGGTAACCACGGTCGTATGCTATAGATTCTATGCCATTGATGGCCTGTGAGAAATAGTGGTTGGCCACTTCGCTCACCACCACACCAATAGATTTACTGCGTCTTTCTTTTAAACTCTGTGCTATAGGATTTGGGCGGTAGTTAATTTTTTCAGCGTATTCCAGGACAATTTTTTTTGTTGCAGGGCTAATTTCATGCGTATCTCGTAAAGCGCGGGAAACGGTTGAAGTAGAAAGACCCAGGGCCTTGGCAATATCTTTTAAAGTAGAAGGCTCAAACATGCAATATAATTGGGAACTGCAATATAACCTTAAAATTCAGCTTACCATAATTATTTGGCAACGATGTCGGGAACGATTGCACAGATTTAATTTTAAGAATAAATTGCTTTATAAAAAATACAATGTAGACTTGTTATGAATAACTAACCAAGTATTTAATTTAACAATTGCCAATATCCTAAAAGTATGACTTTAAAGGCTCTATTGGTTTCATGATTAACGCTGTATGAAAAAAATTCTACTTCTGTTTGCTTTGTTGACTTCAGTTTATGGGGTTCTACAAGCTCAAACCAGGCAGGTATCGGGTGTGGTGACAGACCAAGGCACCAATGAACCTTTACCAGGGGTGAGCATCACAATTAAAGGCACTGCTATTGTTGTCAGTACCAATGAAAAAGGGGAATATAAAATCGCTGTTCCCACCAAAGGAGCCGTATCCTTACAAGCACGATACATCGGCTATAAATCCAACGAAATTGCGGTCACCTCTCAAAGTAAAGTCAACTTTGCCATGGCTGAAGATGTAAATGCTTTAAATGAAGTGGTGGTTAATATTGGCTATGGAACTGTTCGTAAGGAAGCCCTTACCGGTTCAGTATCTTCTGTAAGTGCCAAGGATATGGCTGATTTCCCCGTAAGTACAGCAGCACAAGCCCTTGCCGGAAAATTAGCCGGTGTTTCGGTAACCACCTCAGAAGGTAGTCCGGGTGCCGAGGTGCAGATTAAGGTACGTGGTGGAAGTTCATTAACAGGTGATAACGCTCCCTTATATATCGTAGATGGTATACAAGTAGAGAATGCCTTATCGATTCTTTCCCCCAATGAAATTCAAACTATCGATGTTTTAAAAGATGTAGCATCAACCTCCATTTATGGTAGCCGTGGTGCCAATGGGGTAGTCATCATTACCACTAAAAGTGGTAAATCAGGCCGTACCATAGTATCTTTTGATGCTTTTGCTGGTGCAAGACAAATTGTAAACCGACTGGAAACCTTAAATCCTTTTGAATTTGTAAAATACCAATACGAATTGTATAACAATGGTACTACACAACTGGTAAAAGATGATTTCACCAAAAGATACGGAACCTTCGAAGATTTAGACATTTACAAGAATGTTCAAAACATCAACTGGCAGGATGAAGTGTTCGGTCGTCAGGCCTTCTCTAATACAGAAGTATTTAACCTTGCTGGTGGAACGGATAAAACTACTTTTAACTTTACGGTTAATAATACCCGTGAAGAAGGTATTATGCTTGAATCTGGCTACAGAAGAACTTTTGCTTCTTTCCGTTTCGATCATAAAATATCTTCCAAATTCAGAACAGGAGTAAACGTTCGTTACAGTCGCCAAAGAGTTGATGGTGCCGGTACTTCCAGCACAGGCTCTTCTACAGCCAATCGTTTAAGAAATGCGGTGCGCTTTCAACCTTATGCAGGTGGCGGTGACTCAGGAGATATTTTTGATGCAGACTATGCTGTAACCAATTTAACCAACCCGGTGAGTTTAGCACATAATGAACTTAAATATGACTACAGGAATGATTTAATCAGTAGCGCATATCTGAATTATCAGATCATTAAAAACCTGTCCATTAGAAGTACAGTGGGTCTAAACTACCTTGATCGTAAAACCAATACCTTTAATGGTGTACTGAGTTATGCTTCAAGAAGTAATGGTAAAGGTTTGCCGGGTATCATTTTGTATAATTCAAATGGTACAAGTTTCATCAATACCAACGTTATCAATTACAAACCACAATTAGGTAAAAACCATACCTTAGAATTATTGGCCGGGCAGGAGCTGATTAAAAATGATGCTAATGCCAATAGTGCCAATATTAAATATTTCCCTATTAACATTACGGCAGAAGAGGCCTTTGCAAGTATCCAAAAAGCCGAACCTACAGATGGTGCTGTACAGGATAAACCGACTACAATAGTATCTGGAAACCGACAATTGTCTTTCTTTGCCAGGGCATCATATTCATATAAAGACCGTTATTTAGCAACACTTAACTTTAGAAGAGATGGCTCTTCCTTTTTTGCTCCTGGAAAACAGTGGGGAAATTTCCCATCTGCACAGGTTGCCTGGCGATTATCTGAAGAGGAATTCTTTAAAAATCAGGACATCAGCTGGATTGATAATGTTAAATTCCGTGTCAGTTATGGTGCTGCAGGAAATAACAGAATAGGACAGGATTTATTCCATACTTTATTTTCTTCAAATTCTACCGCAGGTGGCTATGCTTCAACAGATGCTGCTGTAAACACAGGTCTAATTGCAGGAGATGTTTTAGCCAATCCTAATATTACCTGGGAAACCAACACATCAACTAACGTAGGTTTAGATTTAGAGCTTTTAAAAAACCGCTTGTCCTTGAGTGTGGATTTATACGACAACAGAACAAAGAACTTATTACTTGATGCCAATATTCCTCCTATTAACGGCTATAAAACGCAGCAACAAAACGTAGGAAGAACCCAAAACAAAGGCTTAGAGGAGCAATTGAGCTGGCAAGCAGTAAAAACGCCTGCTTTCAGTTACAATACCAGCTTTAATATTTCCTTCAATAAAAACAAAATTGTTGAACTGCAAAATGGCGTAACGGCTTATACCACCCAATCTGGATGGGTGAATAGCTTAGAGGACTTTTATGTAGAAGTTGGAAAACCTGTAGGACAATTTTATGGTTTCATTTCTGATGGACGTTATACAGTCGACGATTTTACCTACACTCAAAATGCAAATACCGGAGCTTATACTTACACCTTGAAAACTGGTACCCCTAACAGCAGAGTATTAATTGGAAACAGAGAGCCACAACCCGGTGACATGAAAGTGAAGAAACTGTCAAGTTCAGAAAGCATGTTAATCGGTGAAGATGATAAAACAGTGTTGGGTAATGTACAGCCTAAGTTTACCGGAGGTTTTAATAACCAGTTTGCTTACAAGAATTTTGACATGACCGTATTTGTGAACTTTTCTGTAGGCAGTAAAGTATACAATGCAAATAAGCTGGAGTTTACTTCACAATATAATGTGAAAGACAATAACTTGTTGACCTTAACCAAAGATCGCTGGCAAAACTTCAATGAAAACGGTGTGCTGGTAACAGACCCCGCTTTATTAACGGCAATGAATGCCAATACTACTTTTTGGACCCCTACGCCCGGAAATTACGCCCTAACTTCCTTTGCTGTTGAAGACGGTTCCTTCTTAAGAATCAGCAATGTTACCCTGGGTTATACTTTGCCAGCCAAGCTGATGAAAAGTACAGGATTTATTTCTAAGCTCAGGTTTTATGGTACTGTCAATAACTTATATACCATTACAGGCTACAGCGGTTATGACCCTGAAGCCAACACCAGAAGATCAAATCCTTTAACTCCAGGAGTAGATTACGCTGCTTATCCTCGTAGCAGGTACATCCTTGCAGGTGTTAATCTTGTTTTTTAATCATCAGACATTAAGAAAATGAAAACGAAATTTTATAAAAGTGCTTTAATAGCCATTGCTATGGGTACCATCACCATAACACCATCCTGTAAAAAGGTATTAGATTATGAATCGCCCTCTACCTCTACACCATCTACCGTATTCGAAAGTACCACTTATACCAATGCTGCCTTAATTGGGGTATATAATAGGTTGGGTGGAGATAACGGTTATGGCAGCAGGCTTTCTACATTGTATCCACAAACAGCAGACGATTTTAAAACCTCCGGAAGCTACAGTTCAGCAGATAGACGAGGCATAAGCATGTATGGTGCAAGCTCTGATAACTCAGATCTATATAACCCTTTTGTGCAGCTTTATTCAGGCGTGGAGCGTGCTAATCTATGCATTAAATATATTCCGGAATCAAAGGTATATACTAATGGAACCGAGGCTGAAAAAGCTTTAATGAAGCGTTATTATGGTGAAGCATTGGCTTTACGCGCGCAGTTTTTATATGAATTAGTGCGCAACTGGGGCGATGTACCAGCACCTTTTGTGCCGGCTGCAGATGCAGAAACTTTATATGGGCCAAATGTGGATCATGAGCTCACGCTGAGCAGGTTAGTGGAAGACCTTAAAATTGCCGAAGAGTTGGTGCCCTGGAGGTCAGAAATTGCTGATTATGGCAGTTTCCGCTTTACCAAAGGAGCCATTAAAGGCTTAAGAGCAAGAATTGCTTTGGCAAGAGGTGGCTGGTCTTTAAAAATCAGTAACCATACCATGAGCCGCAATGCTGATTACCTTACTTATTACAAAATAGCCATGGAGGAATGTGCAGAGATCATGAACCACCGTGTAGATCATGACCTGAATCCTGTTTATGAAAATATCTTTAAATCTTTACATACAGCAGCAAGACAAGACAATGAACATGAGCTGATGTTTGAAGTTGCTGCTTTTGGCAGTGGTGCAAGCACAGACAGTAAACTGGGTTATTATAACGGCGTACGGTATAATTCTGCCTCTAACTTTGGCCAGGGTGGTGGTGGCATCAATGCTATACCTACCTATTTCTATGAATTTGACCAAAGTAAAGATAGCCGCAGAGACGTGACTATTGGTTTGTTTGAAATTACGGCAACATCGAAAAAGATCATGAATGCAGGGAATAGTTTAACCGATGGCAAGTTTAGAAAATCATGGACAGCTTTTAACAATTCATCATCTGCACAAAACTTTTCTATCAACTGGCCGATCCTGCGTTTTGCAGATATCTTATTAATGTATGCAGAGGCAGATAATGAAGTGAACAATGGTCCTTCGGCACAAGCTATTAATGCGCTTCAGTTGGTGCAGAAAAGAGCTTACGCAGGTTTTGAAAACAATATACCAGTGACACCAACCATTAAAAAAGACTTTTTTGATGCTATCGTAAAGGAAAGACTATTGGAATTTGGTGGCGAAGGCATCCGTAAATATGACCTGATCCGCTGGAACCTGATCCAAACCAAGTTTGAGGAAACCCGTGAAAAATTAAGACAGTTTATGGCCGGTACAGGTGCTTATGCCAACGTTCCTGCATACCTATATGCTAAAGAAAACACGTTTAACCAAAGCGCAAGTGTTGCAGAAGTGGCCTCTCTTGATTTATTGGGTGGCACACCGAATATTGTATTTTTTAGTCCTGGTTTAGGCACTTCATCGGCACCTGCAGGCTCTGGCTACTCGGTAAAAAACTGGCGTGCCTCGGTAACCAACGATGCGGTAAGTGGTGCAATAGCTGGCACGGCAAGTGGTTTTGCCACCTATTTTGAAGCCAACAAAAAAGAAGTATTCCCTTACCCAAAATCAGCGCTGATTGAAAATCCGGCCATGGTTCAAAATTTTGGATATTAAATTAATTAGGATCATCATGAAAAAATATATCTATCAAATTCTCTGTAATTTGTGCATCATAGCAAGTTTGTCATTAATGGTTTCCTCCTGTAAAAAAACGGAGGATGAACCTGCAGGACCTGCAAGGGTTTTTAAACCCGGAGAAATCAAAGTTACTTCGGCAGCAACCTCTGCCACATTAAGCTGGGTAAAACCTTTGCTTTCTACAGGTAAAGCTTTAACCTATACCGTAGATTTCTCTAAAGATTCCTTGTTTAGTACCATTGCCTTTACAACTACTGTCGATACAGCAGGTTATGTGGTTACAGAAGATAACATTGCTACCCGAACGCCTTATTTTGCAAGGGTTAAAGCAAATGCCATCGATCAGCAACCTGAATCGAAATACAATTACAGCAGTAAGTTTTCTTTAACTGGTATACAACTTTTTGAAAGGATACGTGAAAATGAGCTTAAAGAAACCAGTGTAACTTTACATTATGTTAAAACAGAAGGTTTAACTTCCATCAAGTTGACACCAGCCACAGGAACAGAGGTTACGGTGAGTTTATCTGCTGCCGATGCTGCTGCGGGTGTAAAGGAAATTCTAAACCTCACTGCAGGCATTAAATATTCGGCTGAGCTTTTTAGTGGTACCAAAAGCAAAGGTATTTTAACCTTTACCACCCTGGCGCCAACAAATTATACACAAATCATCTCACCGGCAGACAACCTAGCCAGTGTAATTGCAGGCGCTGCAAATAATGCAGTCATTGGTTTAAGAGCCGGTACTTACGACTTGTCGGCCGCCAGTACTTTTATTACCCAAAAAACTATTACGCTGAAATCTATCTCTGGTAATGCTAATGACACTAAAGTAAATTTCAAAGAAATTGATATTGAAGGCACAGGTGCAGGGATTATCCTTTCAGGTATTGAGTTTGATGGTACTGCTGGTGCTGCCTTATATTTCATCAATTTTATTGGCTCACAAGCTGCAAACGCCAGCGCAGCAACATTTACCAACGTAAAAGTCGACAACTGTATTGTACACGGTGCCACCACAGCCTTTATGAGAGGAAACAGGGGTTCTGCCGTAAGAGACCATAAAATTACCAACATAGAAGTCAATAATTCTATTGTTTACAATAATGGTGCTGACGGATCGTCCTCTTATTATGCTTTCCACTTGGATAACATGGAATTTGTGGCATTAAATATCAGCAAATCTACCTTTTATAACTTTGGTCCGGGATTGGTGCTTGCTTCGAAAACCTTGAATGCAAGTGTAACTCCAACGGTAACCATTAAACAATCTACCTTAAATGGTTTTGGAGGAAACAGTAAATATGCCTTATTAGATGCGGCTGCTAATCCTGTTAATTTTAGTATGCAAAGCAGTATATTTGCTAACACACCCAAATCTGGTACTGTAAATGCAGCGGCAATTAGAGCTACAGCAGCGGGTATAACATTGAGTATTTCTTCAAGCAATTATTTTAAATTGAAGAACTCCCTCACCGGGACAACGGCATTAACCTTTGGTACAGCTACGTTGACCAATAACCAAAGTATTGAACTGCCATGGACTACAGATACCCAAACGTTTGAACTTCCGGCAGGTTCTCCGTTACGTTCTGCAGCGAGTGATGCTACTGCTATAGGAGATCCACGATGGGCCTATTAATCTAAATTTTTAAAAACAATGATGAGGAACATCCTTAATGTAAGTCTGGTATTGACATTTCTGGTACTCGTTTCTTTTGTAGGGCGAAGCAAGAAAATTAAAGTCTACCTGATTGGTGATTCCACTATCTCGATCAAACAAACAAAAGCATACCCCGAAACTGGCTGGGGTATGCCTTTTGTAAATTTCTTTGACGAACAGGTGCAAATTGAAAACCGTGCGCAAAATGGGCGCAGCACCAGAACCTTTATTGAAGAAAAACGCTGGCAATCAGTAATGGATAGCTTGAAAGAAGGCGATTATGTCTTCATCCAGTTTGGGCACAATGATGAGGTGGAAACAAAAAGAAGTTATACACCACTAGCGGATTACGAAGCCAATCTCATCCGTTTTATTAAAGATACCAAAAGCAGAAAAGCCTTTCCTGTATTGCTAACCCCTGTATCAAGAAGACGCTTTGATGCCAGTGGAAAGGTAGAAGAAACACATCCTGTCTATTCAGAAAAGGTAATTGCAGTAGCTAAAGCACAAAATGTTCCTTTTATTGACCTTGACTTAAAAAGCAGGGAACTGTACCAAAAATTTGGTCCCGAAAAATCAAGGTTATTGTTTAACCAATTGCAGCCAGGGGTACACCCCAACTATCCGGCAGGTAAAATTGACGATACCCATTTCAATGAATTAGGTGCACGTGAAATTGCACAACTGGTGCTGCAGGAAATTAAAAACCTTAAACTTGGGCTAGCAGACCATATTGTAAAGTAAATTGTTGCTAATAAATTGAATTGTTTTGATGAGCAAATCAAGTTTGCATCGTCAGCAAGCTTACGCTTGCTGTGTTACCTGCAGCTAGTTGATAGGTTAAAATAAACAATCAATAGATCAGCACTAAACTTAGATGAGTTACCGATGAAAAAATTATTCTTTTCCCTGTTTTGTATGTTGATTACACTCCCGGCATGGAGCCAGGATCGTGTTTTTACCGTTGCCAAAGATGGCTCCGGTGATTTTAAAACCATTCAGGAGGCCATCAATGCTGTACCTGATTTTCGAAAAGTAACCACGGTCATTTCCATCAAAAATGGTGTTTACAAAGAAAAGCTGAACCTTTCTACGTCCAAAAAAATGGTGAAGCTCAAGGGTGAAAGTGTAGCTCACACGATTTTAACTTTTGATGATTATGCAACGAAGAAAAATACCTTCGGCGAAGAGAAAGGCACTTCCGGGTCTGCCAGTTTTTATATCTATGGCGATGGTTTCTCGGCAGAAAATATCACTTTTCAGAACTCCGCCGGACCAGTTGGCCAGGCCGTAGCCCTGTTGGTAGCGGGCGACAAAGCAGTATTCATCAACTGCAGGATGTTAGGTTTTCAGGATACCTTATACACCTTTGGTGCAAACAGCCGGCAGTATTATAAAAAATGTTATATTGAAGGAACGGTAGATTTCATATTTGGCTCGGCCACAGCGGTTTTTGAACAATGCGAAATCTATTGTAAAAAAGGTGGAGGTTACATTACCGCATCATCCTCACCTGATAGTTTAAAATATGGCTATGTATTTATTGACTGTAAAATAACCGGTAATGCGCCAGAAAGCTCCTTTTACCTGGGCAGACCATGGCGGCCTTATGGTAAAGCTGTATTTATCAATTGCGACCTTCCATCATTGATCAAAGCTGAAGGATGGAACAACTGGGGTAAAGAAAGCAATGAAAGCACGGC